>DIZU01000200.1:2714-16258 GCA_002429455.1 Methylotenera sp. UBA6020
CATAACGGCATCTACGGTAATCCGTCCGACCAATTTATTGTTTTTATCAACAACCGGGGCCGTTACCAAATCATAGCGTTCAAAGGCTTTAGCGGCCTCATCAGCGATATCTTCCGGATGAAAAACTACCGCATCTGCGGCCATCACGTCAGCTACGTTTGCATCTAAATCATTCACCACCAAACGCTTAAGCGGAAGTACACCACGTAATATGTCATCTCTATCCACCACAAACAGCTTATCGGTATGATCCGGCAAACTACTTAGACGACGCATATAACGCAAGGCCACCTCTAAAGTAATGTCCTCACGAATGGTAACGATATCAAAGTCCATTATCGCGCCTACGGCGTGCTCAGAATATGAAAGTGCTGACTGCAAACGTGCGCGATTTTGTGTATCCAAGCTATCTAGCAGGTCTTGCAACACATCTTTAGGCAAGTCTGGCGCCAGATCTGCCAACTCGTCGGTATCAAGCTGCTCAGCCGCCGCTAGCAACTCATCGGCATCCATGTCTGCGATTAGCGTTTGTCGAACAGCGTCAGACACTTCCAGGAGGATTTCACCATCGCGCTCTGCTTTGACCAGTTCCCATACGTCTAAGCGCTGCTCAAGTGGTAACGCCTCAAGAATATAAGCGACGTCTGCGGGATGCAGTACATCCAGCTTTTTTTGCAGCTCAATAAGATTTTGCTTATGTACTAGCGACTCAACAAGATCATGCCTAGGCATATCTTGCTTATGCACCAAGTTTTCTACCAGCCGGTGCTTATCCAATAGCGAAATCACCTGTTGCAGGCTTTCGCTTAAGCTCTCTTTGGACTCTTGAATATCTGCCATAACGACCCGTATATGATATTGGCTAGCATGCTGCACTAAAACAAAGCACTAAGTCGCTATTATGATTTATATTTAGCTTAAACTTAAAACTTTGAGCTTAAAATTAATTTATTTAGTAATAATCAGCTTAATTTCTCATTAAACTTAGGATTAATATAAATGACGGTATATCTTAACCTTTACTCAACCACATACTGCCATTTGTGCGAGCAAGCAGAAGCCTTACTGATGAGCCTGACAGATCAATATGACATTCAATGGGCAACTATTGAAATAGTTGATGATTCAATACTATTTGAACGCTATGCTGTCAAAATTCCGGTCTTAAAAAGGCCAGAAACCAACGTAGAAATAGCATGGCCCTTTACTATCAATGACATTGAAAAACTACTGTCTAACTAAGCTAGTTGATTACTACTAGTTATAAGAACTGGTCCTATGAAATATAAAAAGCCAGCTTCTAGCTGGCTTTTATGTAAACAATAGGTTAATTGATTACAGTTTTATTCTGCTACCACTACCTCAGCACCTGTATCTGGACGATCAACCAATTCTACTAAAGCCATTGGAGCGTTATCACCATTACGGAAACCACATTTCAAAACGCGTAAGTAACCACCATTACGTGTAAGGTAGCGTGGGCCAAGTTCGCCAAATAATTTCCCAACAATATCACGATCACGTAAGCGACTAAACGCTAAACGACGATTTGCTAAAGTTGGAGTTTTACCTAATGTAATTAAAGGTTCTGCAAATTTGCGCAACTCTTTTGCTTTTGGCAAAGTAGTTTTAATGACTTCGTGACGTAACAATGAAGCTGTCATGTTACGAAACATAGCTGCACGATGGCTGCTAGTACGATTTAATTTACGATTGCTATTACCGTGACGCATAGTAATTCCTTAAAGTTTCTTAACTTAAATATTTAAGCTTGCTAATTAGGCTTTTTCGAGCCCAACAGGTGGCCAATTTTCTAATTTCATGCCCAATGTTAGGCCACGAGTAGCGAGTACATCTTTAATTTCATTCAGTGATTTACGACCAAGATTTGGCGCTTTTAATAGCTCATTCTCTGTACGTTGAATCAAATCACCAATGTAAAATATATTTTCTGCTTTCAAGCAATTAGCTGAACGTACGGTTAATTCCAAATCATCTACTGGACGTAACAAAATCGGATCAACTTGTGGTGCAGATTTAACTTCGACTTCGCTTGGCGCACCTTCTAGATCAGCAAATACAGATAGCTGACCCATTAAGATACGTGCCGCATCGCGAATCGCTTGTTCAGGTTCAATCACACCGTTTGTTTCAACATCGATTACCAACTTATCTAAGTCAGTACGTTGTTCAACACGTGCACTTTCAACTTGGTAGCTCACTTTATTGATCGGGCTAAATGATGCATCCACCATAATAAAGCCAAGTACACGATCTTCTTCATTTGCTTTCTGACGCGCAGGCACTGGTTGGTAACCGCGACCCATTTCAACCTTAACTTCCAAGTTAAGTTTTCCACCTTTAGTCAGGTGGGCAATTACATGGTCAGGATTCACAATCTCAGCGTCATGACCTGTATCAAAGTCACCAGCGGTAACAACACCCTCAACTGATTTATTCAACGTCAAAATAGTTTCTGACTTAGTATTTAACTTTAAAGCTACACCTTTAAGATTAAGCAGAATATCTACCACATCTTCTTGTACGCCATCTAAAGTTGAATACTCGTGTACTACACCATCAATTTTAACTTCAGTAATTGCGAAGCCAGGAATTGAAGATAATAAAACACGACGCAAAGCATTGCCCAGTGTGTAGCCAAAGCCACGCTCCATTGGTTCTAGCGTTACGCGCGCACGTAAAGGTGACAACACCTCTACATCAACAACACGCGGTTTTAAGTATTCGGTAGGACTGTTTTGCATAGTGATACCTTTTAATTTTCAACAAATAAACTCATTTAGTTTTGCATCTAATAGAGCATTCATTCTGGTGAGCCGGATTAACCAACTCACCTAATATTTAATAATTTAAAGCTTAATTACTTAGAGTAAAGCTCAACTACCAATGATTCATTGATTGTTGGCGGTAACTCATCACGTTGTGGCTTAGCCTTAAATGTACCTTTTAAGGCTTTAACATCCACTTCTAACCATGCTGGGAAACCACGTTGCTCAGCTGCTTCGAGAGCGCCTTTAATGCGCAATTGTGTTTTAGAAGTTTCAGCAACACTCACAACATCACCAGCTTTAACTTGGAATGAAGGAATGTTTACGCGTCGGCCATTCACCAAAATACTATTGTGACGAACGATTTGGCGCGCCTCAGTGCGTGAACCACCTAGACCCATTCTATATGTAACGTTATCTAAACGGCACTCTAGAAGTTGCAACAAGTTTTCACCTGTAATACCTTTTTTACGATCAGCTTCAGCATAGTAACTGCGGAATTGCGCTTCTAACACACCATAAATACGGCGTACTTTTTGTTTCTCACGTAATTGCACACCATAATCTGAAAGACGTTGGTTGCGACGTTGACCGTGCTGACCAGGTGGAAAGTTACGTTTTTCTATTGCACATTTGTCCGTGAAACATTTTTCAGCCTTCAAAAAAAGCTTTTCGCCTTCACGACGACACTGACGGCACTTAGGGTCTAAATTTCTAGCCAAGGGATTCTCCTGTTATCTCTACTAAACTGAGCTTTAAGCTCAGTTTAAATGCGGCGTTTTTTAGGTGGACGGCAGCCGTTATGCGGCACTGGCGTCACATCGGTAATGCTGGTGATTTTAAAACCAGCTGCATTAAGTGCGCGCACAGCAGATTCACGACCTGGGCCTGGGCCTTTAATACGCACTTCTAAATTCTTAACACCACTCTCTTGTGCTGACTTACCAGCAACTTCAGCCGCTACTTGCGCTGCAAAAGGCGTACTTTTACGTGAGCCTTTAAAGCCTTGACCACCTGAAGTAGCCCATGACAATGCATTACCTTGACGGTCTGTAATGGTGATGATGGTATTGTTAAAAGATGCATGCACATGAGCAATGCCCTCTGCAATATTCTTTTTAACTTTCTTTCTTACGCGTACATTAGCTTTTGCCATGTTGCACTTTCCTTACCAATAAATCGTACTTGAATTTGTAAACCTAAAATTTATAAACCCTAAAATTTATAAACCAGGTTACTTAGCTTGCTTAATTGCTTTAACTGGACCCTTACGTGTACGCGCATTAGTTTTAGTGCGTTGACCACGTACAGGCAAACCACGGCGATGACGTACACCACGGTAACAATTCAAATCCATTAAGCGCTTGATGTTCATTGAAACTTCACGGCGTAAATCACCCTCAACTTTTACCTTAGCAACTTCATCACGTAACTTTTCTACGTCAGCATCGTTCAAATCTTTGATCTTTGCAGTTGCTAAAACACCAGCTGCAACACAAATCTTCTGTGCTGTGTTACGTCCAATACCAAAAATTGCAGTCAATGCAATCTCAGTGTGTTTGTTATTTGGGATGTTTACCCCTGCTATACGCGCCATACCCTACTCCAAAATTTAGGTAAAACTAAAAATCTACAGCTTGAAAAAAGTCATAGATTTTAACAGCTAAACCAATTTTTATCAATTAGCTTATCTATTCAATAATCTGATTAATGAATTTAATCAATTAACCTTGGCGTTGCTTGTGACGTGGGTCTGTACAAATGATACGTACAACTCCACGACGGCGAACAACTTTACAATTACGACATAATGCCTTTACTGATGCACGAACTCTCATTTTTCACTCCATCATTTCTTAAACTGCATGTTCTTAAATTGCTACTTATGAAACTACTTAGCGCGAAATGTAATTCTCGCACGTGATAAATCATACGGTGTCATTTCTACGGTTACTTTGTCACCAGGTAAGATACGAATATAGTGCATACGCATCTTTCCTGAAATATAACCTAAAACAATATGTCCATTTTCCAACTTAACTCTAAAGGTTGCATTCGGGAGATTTTCTAGAATCTCACCCTGCATTTCAATTCTGTCTTCCTTAGCCATTTTTAAACATTACTTAGCGTTTTGCGCATTACCTTTAAAATTAGCTTTCTTCAATAAGCCTTCATACTGATGTGACATCAAATGTGACTGCACTTGCGTCATAAAATCCATCGTCACTACGACAATAATAAGTAACGAAGTCCCGCCAAAATAGAACGGTGTATTAAACTTCAAAATCAAGAATTCAGGAAGCAGACATACCAAGGTTATATATGCTGCACCGACTAACGTTAAACGCCCCATAATACGATCTATATATTTTGCCGTTTGATCACCCGGACGAATACCTGGAACAAATGCACCACTTTTCTTTAAATTGTCTGCCGTATCTTTTGGGTTAAATTGCAAAGCTGTGTAAAAAAAGCAGAAGAACACAATTGCTGTTGCAAACAACAAGATATAAATAGGCTGGCCGGGTGATAAGGCCGCCGCGACATCTTTTAACCAGTACATTCTCTCACTGCTACCGAACCATCCAGCCAATGTTGCTGGAAACAAAATAATACTAGAGGCAAAAATCGGCGGAATTACACCAGCCATATTTAGCTTCAAGGGTAAATGCGTAGTTTGGCCGCCATACACCTTGTTTCCAACTTGACGTTTAGCGTAGTTAACCGTAATTTTACGTTGTCCACGTTCAACAAATACAACCAAGGCAGTAACCAATACCGTAGCCACCAACAAGAAGAAACCCAAAGGTATACTAAACGCACCGGTATTCACCATCTCCGCAGTTGATCCAACTGCTCTTGGCAAGCCGGCCACAATACCCGCAAAAATGATAATTGAAATACCATTACCAATACCGCGTTCAGTAATCTGCTCACCTAGCCACATAATAAACATGGTGCCACTTACCAGCGTAATCACTGCCGTCAATCTAAAAGCCATGCCAGGATCAAGCACCAAGCCAGGCTGCCCTTCCAAAGCAATTGCTATACCAAACGCCTGGAAAGCTGCCAGCACTACCGTGCCATAGCGAGTCCATTTGGTAATAGTTCTACGACCTGCTTCACCTTCTTTTTTCAGCTGCTCAAGTTTAGGTGATACAGCCGCCATTAACTGCATAATAATAGATGCAGAAATATAAGGCATGATTCCTAAAGCGAAAACAGTAAATCTTGAAAGTGCGCCACCCGAGAACATGTTGAACATGCCCAAAATACCGCCACTTTGCGACTGGAATAACTTCGCCAAGACATCAGGGTCGATACCAGGTACAGGTATATGTGCGCCCAAACGATATACAATAAGTGCGCCTAACACAAAAAGCAGGCGGCTTTTTAGTTCGCCCATTTTTGCTGCTGTTTTTAATATGCTGTCTTGTGCCAAAACAATACTCTTAAGCTGCTTCTACAATTTTTCCACCAGCTGCTTCAACTGCGGCACGTGCGCCTTTAGTCAAAAGCAAACCTTGGATATTAAATTTAGCAGTCACATCACCTGATAAATATATTTTTGCATTTCTAACGGTACCAGACACGATATTTGCTGCTTTTAATGCCAACAGGTCAATTACTTCGTTTGGTATCAAAGAAAGCTCACTTGTACGCACATGGGCAGTTTTTGCTTTAGTCATTGACTTGAAGCCACGTTTAGGTAAGCGACGTTGAATTGGCATTTGACCACCTTCAAAACCAACCTTATGAAAACCACCTGTACGTGATTTTTGACCTTTATGACCACGACCAGCTGTTTTACCTAAACCAGAACCAATACCACGACCAACGCGGCGACGTTCTTTTTTCGAGCCTTCTGCAGGCTTAATCGTATTTAATTGCATTATCCCTCTACCTTTAATAGATAGCCAACAGCATTGATCATGCCGCGAATTGCTGGTGTATCTTGTAATTCAACTGTATGGTGCATACGACGTAAACCTAGACCTTTAACGGTAGCTTTATGCGCCTCAATACGACCAATAACACTTTTAACAAGAGTTACTTTAATGCCTGATGCATCTTTTTTTGCTTTAGCCATGATTAGCCTCTAATTTCTTCAACTGATTTGCCACGTTTTGCAGCAATTTCTGCAGGCGTGTTCATAGACTCTAACCCATTTAATGTGGCACGAACCAAGTTGTAAGGATTGGTAGAACCAATACATTTAGCAACAACGTTAGTCACACCCATTACTTCAAAAATTGCGCGCATTGCGCCACCAGCAATAATGCCAGTACCTTCTGAAGCTGGTTGAATGAACACTTTAGCAGCGCCATGTACACCAGTCACTGCATGATGCAAAGTACCGTTGGTTAAGTTGATTTTCAACATGCCACGGCGCGCTTCGTCCATTGCTTTTTGTACAGCAACTGGCACTTCACGTGCTTTACCTTTACCCATACCAACAGCACCATCGCCATCACCAACTACTGTAAGAGCTGCAAAACTCATAATACGACCACCTTTAACCGTTTTACTTACACGATTAACTGCAATCATCTTTTCGCGCAAACCATCAGTCTGCTGCTGTTGCTGTTCCATTTCTCTCGCCATCATTAACCTCTTTAGCAATCAGACCAATTAGAAGGACAAGCCGTTTTCGCGAGCGGCATCTGCCAACGCTTTAATACGACCATGATATTTATAACCTGAACGATCAAAAGCTACAGTAGTAATACCAGCTTTTTTCGCTTTCTCGGCAATTAGCTTGCCAATTACAGCAGCAGCTTCGATATTGCCACCATTCTTCAGATTTTTACGAACGTCTGCTTCAACAGTAGAAGCACTAGCAATTACTTTATCACCAGTTTCAGCAATAATTTGCGCGTAAATATGCGTATTAGTACGATGCACACTTAGACGAGTAACTTTTAGCTCTGCAATTTTGGCACGGGTTTTACGTGCACGACGCAAGCGATTATTTACGTTGTTCATTTTCTATGCCTTATTTCTTTTTGGTTTCTTTAATTGTGACAACTTCATCAGAATATCGCACACCCTTGCCTTTATAAGGCTCTGGTGCGCGATATGCACGAATCTGTGCCGCAACCTGACCAATCACTTGCTTATCAACACCGGTGAGTAAAATTTCAGTAGGTGTTGCAGTTACCACAGTCACGCCTGCTGGCATTTTGTGGTTGATTGGATGTGAATAACCTAATTCTAAATTTAATACAGCACCTTGTGCCGCAGCTTTATAACCAACACCTACTAGCGTTAATTTACGACTAAAGCCTTGCGATACACCATGTACCATATTGGCGACTAACGCACGCAGCGTACCAGACATTGCGCGTGAATGTTGTGCATCACTAGAAGCTGCAAACGTAATCGTTTCACCTTCACGCTTAAGCACAACTGCATTAGTTAACGGATGAGACAATTTACCTAAAGGACCGCTTACATCAATTGAATTAGCACTTAATACCACTTCAACTTTTGCTGGAATAGCGACCGGATTTTTAGCAACACGTGACATTTGCTTCTCCTTAAGCCACTACGCAGAGCACTTCACCACCGATACCGGCAGCTTGAGCTTTACGATCTGTCATTACACCCTTAGATGTAGACATAATTGTCACACCAAGGCCATTCATCACTTTAGGAATCTCTTGACTCCCTTTATACACACGCAAACCAGGTTTGCTTACACGCTGTATACGCTCAATAACAGGGCGGCCAGCATAGTATTTCAAACTTATAGTCAGAGTAGCTTTGCTACCTTCAGTTTGCACTGCAAAATCTTCTACATAACCTTCTTCTTTAAGTACGCTAGCAATAGCGGTCTTAACATTTGATGAAGGCATAGCAACAACCGCTTTATTGACCATTTGCGCATTACGGATACGCGTCAACATGTCGGCAATCGGATCACTCATACTCATAGCTATTCCTCCTATTACCAGCTGGCTTTAGTGACGCCTGGCACTTGGCCACTCATCATTAAATCGCGCAATTTACTACGCGCAATACCAAATTTACTAAACACGCCACGTGGGCGACCGGTCAATGCACAACGGTTACGAAGACGCACTGGACTTGAATTGCGTGGAAGCGCTTGAAATTTCATACGCGCCTCATTACGGCTTTCAGGTGTAGCATTAACGTCACTCATTGCCGCTTCTAGCGCAGCACGTTTTACAGCGAATTTACTTACAGTGGCGCGACGTTTGATTTCGCGTTCTGTCATACAGGTTTTAGCCATGTCTTATCCTCTGAAAGGAAAACTGAACAATGCAAGCAAAGCTTTTGCTTCAGCATCTGTTTTAGCAGTAGTTGTAATTGTGATATTCATGCCACGAATTACATCAATTTTGTCATATTCAATTTCAGGGAAAATGATCTGCTCTTTAACACCCATGTTGTAATTGCCACGGCCATCAAATGATTTCGCAGAAATACCGCGGAAGTCACGAATACGTGGAATTGCTACAGTTACTAAACGATCCAAGAACTCATACATGCGTTCACGACGTAAAGTCACCTTACAACCAACAGGATAGTCATCACGGATTTTAAATGCCGCTACTGATTTTTTAGCTTTGGTCACAATTGCTTTTTGACCAGCAATTTTTTCCATATCGCCAACAGCATGTTCCATTACTTTTTTATCAGCTACCGCTTCGCCCACACCCATATTCAAGGTGATTTTATCAATGCGAGGCACTTGCATCACTGAAGTGTAACCAAATTGCTCAGTCATAGCTTTTACAACTGAGTCTTTATAAAATTCTTTTAAGCGCGCCATAATTCTTCCTATGCGTCCACTGCTTCGCCATTAGATTTGAATACGCGAATTTTGCGACCGTCATCTAATGTTTTGAAGCCTACGCGATCACCTTTTTGGGTCGCACTGTTAAATAAAGCAACGTTTGAAATATCAAGTGGCATTTCTTTTGCAATAATGCCGCCAGCGATACCTTTCATTGGGTTTGGTTTTGCATGCTTCTTAACTAAGTTAAGACCCTCTACAACAACATGGCCAGAATCAAGAATGCTAATTACTGCACCTTGCTTACCTTTGTCTTTACCGGTATTGAGGATGACTTGATCACCCTTGCGAATTTTGTTCATGTGAGCTCCTACAAGACTTCTGGCGCTAATGAAACGATTTTCATGAATTTTTCAGTACGTAACTCACGAGTTACTGGACCGAAAATACGGGTACCAATCGGTTCTAGCTTATTATTTAACAGGACTGCAGCATTGCTATCAAACTTAACCAAAGAGCCGTCTGGACGACGCACACCTTTAGCAGTACGAACAACTACCGCGCTGTAAACTTCGCCTTTTTTGACGCGACCGCGTGGTGCAGCATCTTTGATGCTTACTTTAATGATGTCGCCAATTCCAGCGTAACGACGCTTAGAACCACCTAACACCTTGATGCATTGCACAGAGCGCGCACCAGTGTTATCGGCAACTTCTAGCCGAGATTGCATTTGAATCATGAGAATAATCTCCAACTTAATCCGTTAAACCAACACCAGCCATTTTTAACTATAAGGTTTAGCTTACAGCTAACACGGCCGATAGACCCGGTCAGTATTGGGGCGAGAGCCTAAGACTTAATTTTTACAAATTTAGTCGCTCGCCTAAAAGTCCAACATTGTATATTGCTAATACAATTTACACAATTACTATTGCTAATAATTGCGTAAACTTCACTACTATTCTTCACCAACTAAACTTAAGCGGTTTTCACAACCCAAGATTTAGTTTTAGAAAGTGGGCGACTTTCAACGATAGTCACTAAATCACCCTCTTTGCAACTATTGGTTTCATCATGTGCATGAAACTTTTTAGATTGGCGAACAACTTTACCAATCAATGGATGTTTAACTTTACGCTCAACTAACACCGTAACAGTTTTATCCATTTTATCGCTTGTTACGCGACCAGTAAGGCTACGTACTACTTTTGTCGTTTCAGTCATAATTATGCCTGTTTCGCTTTCTCAGCCAATACAAGCTTCACACGCGCTACATCTTTGCGTACTTTACCCAGCTGATCTACTTTAGATAATTGTTGAGTAGCCACTTGCATACGGAGTGAAAATTGCGCACGGCGCAATTCAATTAACTCCGCATTTAGCTCTTCAACGCTTTTTGCTCTTAAATCGGTTGCTTTCATGTTTAGCTTCCTTATCCTTAACTACCGATTTGGCGAGTCATGAATGTCGTTTCAATTGGCAACTTAGCAGCCGCCAAACGGAACGCTTCACGTGCAAGCTCTTCGCTCACTCCGTCCATCTCGTATAACATTTTACCTGGCTGAATTTGCGCAACGTAGAACTCTGTACTACCTTTACCGTTACCCATACGTACTTCAGCTGGCTTTTTAGAAATTGGTTGATCAGGGAAAATACGAATCCATACACGACCACCACGTTTAATGTGACGAGTCATAACACGACGCGCAGCTTCAATTTGACGAGCTGTTAAACGACCGCGGCCGATAGCTTTCAAACCAAAATCACCAAAACTTACTTTATTACCCGTAGTTGCAATGCCTTTATTACGGCCCTTTTGCATCTTACGATATTTTTGTCTAGACGGTTGTAGCATCTTTAGCCCTCGGCTTTCTTACTTTTCTCTCTGGCTCAGCAACTGGTGTTGTAGTTGCACCTATTGGTGCTTGTACATTACCGGCAAATATCTCACCTTTGAATACCCAAACTTTGATACCGATAATACCGTAGGTGGTTAATGCCTCGGCAACACCGTAATCAATGTCTGCACGCAATGTATGTAGTGGCACACGGCCTTCGCGATACCATTCAGTACGCGCGATCTCAATACCGTTCAAACGACCCGAACTCATGATCTTGATACCTTGAGCACCTAGACGCATTGCATTTTGCATAGCGCGCTTCATGGCACGACGGAACATCACACGTTTTTCAAGCTGCTGCGCAATAGATTGTGCAATCAATGTAGCATCAATTTCAGGCTTACGCACTTCTTCAATGTTAAGGTGAACAGGCACGCCCATTAACCCTTGCAAGCTAGCACGTAAAGACTCAATGTCTTCACCTTTTTTACCGATTACCACACCAGGACGCGCACTATAAATAGTGATTTTTGCGTTCTTAGCGGGACGTTCGATCAAAATACGGCTAACAGCAGCATTAGCTAATTTTTTATTTAGAAACTCACGCACTTTAATGTCGCCTTGCAACATCGCCGGGAAGTTTTTACTATTGGCATACCAACGTGAGGCCCAATTTTTCTGGACACTCAGACGGAAACCAATTGGATGAATTTTCTGACCCATGATTATCCTTTAGTTACCGACAGTCACATGAATGTGACAGGTTGGTTTAGTAATACGACCTGCACGACCTTTTGCGCGGGGACGAATACGTTTAAGCACAATGCCTTTATCAACATAAATTGAAGTAACCTTCAACTCGTCAATATCAGCCCCATTGTTATGTTCAGCATTAGCGATTGCAGACTCAACTACTTTCTTAATGATTTCAGCACCTTTTTTAGGTGTGAAATTCAAGATGTTAAGTGCATGATCAACTTTCTTGCCACGAACAAGGTCTGCCACCAATCTAGCTTTTTGCGGAGAGAGATGAACACCTTTTAATATTGCAGATACTTGCATCATCAGCTCCTATTTCTTAGCTTTCTTGTCGGCTGCATGCCCTTTGAACGTACGCGTTAACGCAAACTCACCAAGCTTGTGACCTACCATGTTTTCAGAAATCAACACTGGAATGTGTTGCTTACCATTATGAATCGCAATAGTAAGACCAATAAAATCTGGGAAAATTGTAGAACGACGTGACCAAGTCTTAATTGGTTTGCGGTCGCGTGTAGCGGCTGCAACTTCTACTTTTTTCGCCAAATGACCATCAATAAATGGACCTTTTTTAAGTGAACGTGCCATGATTACCTTACGCCTCTCGGACGACGACTAATACGCATATTATCGGTACGTTTACTACTACGTGTACGATAACCCTTAGTTTTAACACCCCATGGGCTAACTGGATTCATACCAGCAGCTGTTTTACCTTCACCACCACCGTGCGGGTGATCAACCGGGTTCATCACCACACCGCGAACGGTTGGGCGAACACCACGCCAGCGCATCGCACCAGCTTTACCAATTGAACGTAGTGAATGCTCTTCATTACCCACTTCACCTAAAGTAGCCTTGCAATCTACGTGTACGCGACGAACTTCGCCTGAACGTAAACGTAATGAAGCATAAGCACCTTCACGTGCTAGCAATTGCACAGAAGTGCCTGCTGAACGGGCCAATTGCGCACCTTTACCAGGTTGCAATTCGATACAATGAATCGTGCTACCTACCGGGATATTACGTAGCGGCATTGCATTACCTACTTTAATAGGCGCATCTGAACCACTGATCAATTGCGCACCTGCGGCAATACCACGTGGCGCAATAATGTAACGGCGCTCACCATCTGCATAGCAAAGCAAAGCAATGTGTGCAGTACGATTTGGATCATACTCAATATGCTCCACTTTCGCTGGGATGCCATCTTTATTGCGACGGAAGTCGATTAAACGATAATGCTGCTTATGACCACCACCTTGGTGACGGGTTGTAATATGACCGTTGTTATTACGGCCTGCATGTCTGCTTTGACTTTCCAACAGTGGCGCGTGTGGCTTACCTTTATACAGATCAGGTGTAACCACCTTAACCGCACCACGACGACCA
>DIZU01000204.1 GCA_002429455.1 Methylotenera sp. UBA6020
AGGTGTCTTAGGCGTACGGCCGACACCGTGAGCACCACCGTCCACCACCACCGTGCGGGTGATCAACCGGGTTCATCACCACACCGCGAACGGTTGGGCGAACACCACGCCAGCGCATCGCACCAGCTTTACCAATTGAACGTAGTGAATGCTCTTCATTACCCACTTCACCTAAAGTAGCCTTGCAATCTACGTGTACGCGACGAACTTCGCCTGAACGTAAACGTAATGAAGCATAAGCACCTTCACGTGCTAGCAATTGCACAGAAGTGCCTGCTGAACGGGCCAATTGCGCACCTTTACCAGGTTGCAATTCGATACAATGAATCGTGCTACCTACCGGGATATTACGTAGCGGCATTGCATTACCTACTTTAATAGGCGCATCTGAACCACTGATCAATTGCGCACCTGCGGCAATACCACGTGGCGCAATAATGTAACGGCGCTCACCATCTGCATAGCAAAGCAAAGCAATGTGTGCAGTACGATTTGGATCATACTCAATATGCTCCACTTTCGCTGGGATGCCATCTTTATTGCGACGGAAGTCGATTAAACGATAATGCTGCTTATGACCACCACCTTGGTGACGGGTTGTAATATGACCGTTGTTATTACGGCCTGCATGTCTGCTTTGACTTTCCAACAGTGGCGCGTGTGGCTTACCTTTATACAGATCAGGTGTAACCACCTTAACCACACCACGACGACCGGGGGAAGTTGGTTTGACTTTTACTAGTGCCATCTCATCTCTCCTTATTCGGCCGCTGCGAAGTTAATTTCTTGACCCGGCTTCAAGCTTACATAAGCTTTTTTCCAGTCTTTACGCTTGCCGATACTTTTGCCAGCGCGCTTTGTTTTACCACCAACGTTAATCACAGCAACTTTTTCAACTTCAACCTTGAATACAAGCTCAACCGCAGCCTTAATTTCTGGTTTTGTTGCATCGGTACGCACTCTGAAAGCGATTTGCTGATGCTTATCAGCAATGTAAGTTGCTTTTTCAGTAATTTGTGGCGCCAAGATTACTTGCAATAAACGGTCTTGAGTTTTAGTAATAGCGGTCATCATGCTAACATCTCCTCAAGTTTTTTCACGGCAGCAGCAGTAGCCACTACATTCGGGAAACGCACCAAACTGACCGGGTCAGCGTATTGCGCTTCAACCACCATAACGTTAATCAGGTTACGTGAAGACAAATATAAGTTTTCATCAAAGCTATCCGTCAGCACCAATACAGCGCCTTCATAACCCATACCTTTGATTTTTTCGGCCAAGGCTTTTGTTTTTGGTGTGGTAACAACAAATTCTTCAACCACATTTAAACGCTCTTGACGAACCAACTCAGATAAAATCGTTTGCATACCAGCACGGTAAGCTTTACGGTTTACTTTGTGGCTGAAATTTTCGTTAGGTGAGTTAGGGAATGCACGACCACCTCCACGCCAGATTGGGCTTGAGCTCATACCTGCACGTGCGTTACCAGTACCTTTTTGAGCGTATGGCTTGTGTGTCGTATGCGCTACAGTATCACGGCCTTTTTGTGCACGAGTCGCGGTACGGGCATTAGCCATGTACGCTACAACCACTTGATGCACTAAAGCTTCGTTAAACTCACGGCCAAATGTTTCATCAGAAACAGTTACGCCTTTTTTAGCAAGCTTACCGTTTTTATCTTGTAATTTAAGTTCCATTATTTCATCCCCTTCTTAAGCTTGGCTTTAATAGCCGGGCGAACAACCACGTCGCCGCCTTTAGAACCAGGGATTGCACCTTTAATCAACAACAGGTTACGCTCAACATCAACACGAACGACTTCCAGGTTTTGCGTAGTGACTTTAACAGCCCCTAAGTGACCAGGCATGCGTTTACCTGGGAATACACGTCCAGGATCTTGCGCCATACCGATAGAACCAGGTACATTATGTGATTTTGAGTTACCGTGAGATGCGCGGTTAGACTTAAAGTGATGGCGCTTGATAGCGCCAGCAAAGCCCTTACCTAAAGATGTACCAGTAACATCAACCATTTGACCTACTTGGAAAATATCAACCGTGATATTTGCACCCGCAGTGTAGTTAGCTAACACTTCATTAGTTACTGGGAATTCATGTATACCAGCGCCTGCAGCAGAGCCTGTCTTGGCATAATGCCCAGTCAGCGCTTTGTTGATGCGGCTAGCACGACGTGCACCGTAAGCGACTTGAAGGCCTGTATAGCCATCGCTTGCGATCGTCTTGATCTGTGTCACGCGGTTAGGTACAACTTCCAACACGGTTACTGGGATGCTTGCGCCATCATCAGTAAACACGCGGGTCATACCCACCTTGCGACCAATAAGCCCTAAGCTCATGATCGTATCCTTATTATTTAGTTAAAAAGCCGATTACAATTGACCGACTTCTGTAGAAGAGCGCGGATTATACCGAACCCTCATTTTATTTACAACCACTTCATTAAATCAATGGCTATTTAAATCTCATTAATAGCCAAATAAAATTAAAGTTTAATTTCTACATCAACACCAGCAGGCAAATCAAGCTTCATCAAAGCATCTACCGTTTTATCTGTAGGATCTACAATGTCCATCAAACGTAAATGAGTACGAATTTCGAACTGATCACGTGAAGTCTTGTTTACGTGTGGTGAACGTAAGATATCAAAACGTTCAATACGCGTTGGCAACGGCACCGGGCCTTTTACCACTGCGCCAGTACGTTTGGCAGTTTCTACGATTTCTTGAGCTGATTGATCAATCAAACGATAGTCAAAAGCTTTAAGACGAATGCGAATTTTTTGTGTTGACATTTTTTACTGCCTTTCATGTTTACTACTTTTCAAAGAGCGAAACGGCAGAGTTCACTCTGCCGTTTAATGAGACTACTAAATTTTATGCAGTTGCCTTGTAACTAAACCCATCTTACTCGATGATTT
>DIZU01000001.1:0-1375 GCA_002429455.1 Methylotenera sp. UBA6020
GAACCAACCGTACGCGGGTCAGGCAAGCCAAAGAGCTTGCTGACTAATATGCCAAAAGCGATTGACCCTAATAGATAAGCAGCAACAATCCAGATCACGGGAATTACACTAACAGGAATAAAACCTAACTCATTCATCTTGCTCAACCCTCTTGAGATGCTCTAAACTTCATAAAAGTTAATTCTAAACCATATAGGCGCGACATTTGCATGGACACCATCTTTTTAAGCGAAGTCAAAGTACAAACCAAACTCGGCGTGCCTGCGTGGGAGCGCATGATTCCGCAAACCATCATACTTGATATTGAAATCGGCTACGACTTAAGCAATGCTTGTAAAAGTGATGCGATTGCCGACACCATAGACTACGGCGCAGTGGTTCGGTGCATACGCCAAACCTTAAGTGACAATAGCTTTCAACTGGTGGAAGCTCTGGCCGAGCATATCTGCCAATTGTTGATAAGTGAGTTTGGCGCATTGAGCGTGAAAATTAAAGTGGCTAAACCTGGGATATTGCCGGGGCTGAAGGCTTTGGGAGTAACGATTGAACGAGGCGTCAAAACTTGAATGAATCAGATAAATTGAGCGATAATATTTATCACCTAAGTACAGAGTTAGTAATTGGATAAATACCAAAATAATAAGAGGAACCTCTAACCTCTCGGATGATGCACGCTATGTAACCGCTTCAACCGTTCCCGTGCCACATGCGTATAAATCTGCGTAGTAGAAATATCTGCATGCCCCAACAGCATCTGCACCACGCGCAAATCCGCGCCATGATTCAACAAATGTGTGGCAAAAGCATGGCGCAATACATGTGGTGACATGTGTTTGGTGATGCCAGCCAACAGTGAATAGCGTTTAATTAAGTACCAAAAGCCCTGGCGTGTCATCGCTTCACCACGATTTGTGACAAATAGCGCATCAGATAGTCTTTTTTGCAATATAGCCGACCTTG
Source organism: Methylotenera sp. UBA6020 (assembly GCA_002429455.1). Classification (GTDB taxonomy): domain Bacteria; phylum Pseudomonadota; class Gammaproteobacteria; order Burkholderiales; family Methylophilaceae; genus Methylotenera. Next base: position 961 of record DIZU01000001.1, read on the forward strand.
CCCCACTTAAATAACGCGAAATCCAACTGACAGCTTCTTCACCCATTGGCACCAGGCGCGTTTTACTGCCTTTACCTGTTACGCGCACCACACCATCGCTTACGCTGACTTCGGTAGCTTTGATATCCACCAGCTCTGATACGCGTAAACCGCAGGCATACAATAGCTCTAACATGGCACGGTCACGCAGGCCTATAGGCTCGTCTATGTTAGGCGCATTAAGTAGCGCGACCACTTCATCTTCATTCAGGCTTTTGGGTAAACTACGCGGCAGCTTGGGTGATTGTATTTGTAGCGTAGGGTCTAGGCTGATTTTATTTTCGCGCATCAAATAGCGATAAAAGCGCCGTAAGCTGGCAATTAATCGGCTAATGCTACGTGGTTTGCTTTGCGGGAATTTAACCGCTAGATATTG
>DIZU01000001.1:1558-18216 GCA_002429455.1 Methylotenera sp. UBA6020
GCCTTCGTGCTGTAATAGCCATTGCTTGACCAACAAGCCATTCTGCTTACCTTGCATAAAACCACCCAAGCCATTTTGGGCAACAACCCGATGGCATGGAATAACTAATGGTAATGTATTGGCACCACAGGCATTAGCCACGGCGCGTGGGCCTGAGCCTATTTGGCTGGCAATCTGACCATAGGTGCGCGTTTGCCCTTGTGGAATTGCCGCAATGGCTTGCCACACGCGCTGTTGAAAGGCGGTGCCATGTGTATTGAGCGGCAAATTAAATTGAGTCGTTGGCTGCTGCAAGTATTGCGTTATTTGGTCGTACGCCAAGGCGACAAGCGGATGAGCAGATTGATGGTTTGATTGCGACGGTGATTTAGTCAGCAACTCAATGGCAAGTTGATTGCCATGAACGGTAATTGCCACGGCACCAAACGGCGTGTTGATTAAAGCATCATCATTCGTTGTCATGCCATGATGTTAAACCAAAGCGCACGCTGTGCAAATGTATGTGTATATTAATTTCTTAATTCTCAGGCAATTAAAAAGCCCCAAGAGACTTACATCTTCTTGGGGCTTTTTTAGCGCTTTGCAGCACGGGTCTTATTTTAGTCTTTTTCTACTGGTGCCAATACTTCTCTATCACGTGCTACTAATTTTTCTTTAATACGTGCAGATTTACCTGAACGCTCACGTAAGTAATAAAGTTTTGCACGGCGAACATCACCACGACGTTTTACTTCAACACTTGCAATCAATGGTGAGTAAGTTTGGAATGTACGCTCAACACCTTCACCAGATGAAATTTTACGCACGATGAATGATGAATTTAAGCCGCGGTTACGCTTAGCGATCACAACGCCTTCGTATGACTGCACACGTTTACGCGTACCTTCAACTACGTTTACACCTACAACTACGGTGTCACCTGGAGCAAAAGAAGGAATCGTTTTGCCTAAACGGGCAATTTCTTCCTCTTCTAACATTTTAATAATATCTGCCATTTTGTATCCCTTGCGGGTTCCTTTTAATTATAAAGATGCTTGTTCCTGCGCTAGGATTTACATGATACCTGATTACTCAGACTCAAGTTCTTTGAGCAGCCGTGCTTCTTCTTTCGTCAACGGCCTTGCGGCCAATAAATCGGGACGTTGATCCCGGGTTCTTTGCAATGACATTTTCAAACGCCACTGTTTAATCTTGGCATGATTGCCCGAAAGTAAAACCTCAGGCACTTTCACACTGTTATATTCTTCTGGCCGAGTGTAGTGTGGGCAATCTAACAATCCATCTACAAATGAATCTTCAATCGCAGAATCACTATCACCCAAACTGCCCGGCAGTTGCCGCACTATTGCATCTATTAAGGCCATGGCGGGTAACTCACCGCCACTTAACACATAATCACCAATGGATATTTCTTCGTCCACTTGTGCGTCTATGAGGCGCTGATCGACACCTTCATAACGACTTGCAAGCAACACTAACCCTTGCTTTTTACTTAACTGCATCACTTTTTGATGCGTCAGCGGTTTACCCGCTGGTGAGAGATGAATCACCCAACTCTCAACATTTATTGCAGCTTGTGCAATTTTTGCGGCTTGTATGGCTTGCTCTAATGGTTCGGCCAACATCACCATGCCAGGGCCACCGCCATATGGTCTATCGTCCACTGTTTTATGATTATCACTGGTGAAATCGCGCGGATTCCATAGTTGCAAATCATAAATACGCTGCTGTAAAGCTCTGCTGGTAATACCATGTTTGGTGACTGCATCAAACATTTCCGGGAAAAGCGTGACTACATCAAACTTAAAACTCATGATTAACTAATCGTCATCATTAAAAGTCTGCATCCCAATCGACCAACATTGTTTTGGCATTCAGATCGACTTCAAGCACGACTGCTGCAGTAAATGGCAGTAATCTTTCCTGTGACTTTTCTTTATCCGCATTTTTTGATGCTACATTTTTCACAGCTTCAGGTTTGACGGCTTCTTGCTTAACGACATCAGGCTTTACAACGATGACATCATTCGCACCAGTTTCAAACACATCTACAATCAAACCAAAATCAACATCTTGCAGATTTTTAACGCGCAAACCAATCAAATCTGACCAGTAGTATTCGTTCTCTTCGGCTTCAGGCAATTGAGCTCTGGGTACCGCTATTTGCTTGCCTTTGCACGCAAGTGCAGCATCGCGGTCGTTAATGCCCTCTAACTTCACAACGATTACGTCGTTATGAACCTTGGCTGTTTCAACGACCATTTCACGCCAATCGTCACCTTTGCCCAGCCACCATGTATCGTAATCAAAGAGGCCATCAAACGCTTCTGTATCCGGCACTACTTTTAGCCAGCCAAAAACGCCGTAGGGCGCAACTATGCGCCCCATGACTACCATATCACTCATCGCTAAAATGAACGCTTAATAATAATTTCATCGCTTAAGTATAAATCGCTTAAGCAATAATGAAATTTAAGCGTCAGCGGCTGGTGTTTCAGCGGCTTCTACTGGAGCTTCAACCACGGCTGCTTCAGCTGCAGCAGCGGCTTCTGCCTCAGCAGCCTTGGCTGCTTCTGCGGCTTTTTCAGCTTCTGCAGCGGCTTTAGCATCTGCTTCAGCTTTAGCGGCATCTGCTGCTGCTTTAGCTTTTGCAGCTTCTACTGCAGCAATTTTCGCTTTTGCAGCATCGGCTTTTGCAGCATCTTTTGCTTTAGAAGCAATTGCATGCTCAGGGCCTTTAGCGTGAAATTTAACCAAACGTGCAACTGTATCTGACAATTGCGCGCCATTACTTTGCCAGAAAGTAACACGTTCTTGATCTACACGCAGGGCTTCAGCACCAGCTTTGGCTGATGGATTGTAGAAACCAACACGCTCAATAAAGCGACCATCACGACGATTGCGTGAATCAGCTACTACCAAGTTGTAGAAAGGAGTTTTTTTCGCGCCACCACGAGCTAAACGAATAATAACCATAATCTTTGTTCTCTTTATTGAAAATTTATCGCAGAAAGGCGCGGATTTTACGCCAAATGCAGGGGGGTTGGCAAGTAATTTATATACTTAATGATTGATTCTAGATAATATTTATTTGTACGTACTGTTTTAAACGTTCACAGGGCTTTTATAACGCGTTGGGTCGGCTAAACCTGCGGCTGCAAAGCCCTCGCGCCTCAAACGGCAGGAGTCACACAGCCCACATGCCTCGCCCTGACTATCCGCCTGATAGCACGAAACTGTCATCGCATAATCTACCCCTAGCGTGGTACCTAAGCTCACAATTTGCGCCTTCGTCATATCAATCAGTGGCGCATGTATGGTAATGGTGTGGCCTTCCACTGCACTTTTGGTGGCCAGGTTCGCCATATCCTGGAATGCTTTGACATATTCACCGCGACAATCTGGATAGCCAGAATAATCGAGCGCGTTGACGCCGATAAAAATATCTTGGCTCTGCAACACCTCTGCCCAAGCTAAAGCCAACGATAACATGATGGTGTTGCGCGCCGGCACGTAAGTAATCGGAATGCCTACCGTAGCGCTTTCTGGCACAGCAATCGCATCATCTGTCAGCGCTGAACCGCCGAATAGAGATAAATCCAGCTGGGCTGTTTTGTGCGCAGCGGCACCCATAATGGCCGCTACATTTTTAGCGGCGTGCAGTTCGGCAATATGGCGCTGATGGTAGTCTAAACTTAAGCAATAGCAAGCAAAGCCTTGCTGGCGCGCGATGGCGAGCACCGTGGCAGAATCCAGGCCACCAGACAGTAAAACTACGGCTTTTTTGTTTTTAGTAAAAATTGACTCACTCATTTTGTCTTATCACTTCCCTGCAACCTCGCCCCACAATATTTTATGTAACTGCACTTGCATACGCACAGGCAACTTATCGGCCAGCACCCAGTTGGCTAGCTCTGTTGGGTTTACTTGACCATATACGGGTGAAAATAACACTGTGCACTTGTCGGCAAGGTGATGGATCGCTAATATCTCTTTCGCCCATTCGTAATCGGCACGATCACACAACACAAACTTTACTTCATCGGTGTTTTTAAGATGCGCTAAATTGCCCCAGATATTATTTTCGACTTCACCAGAGCCCGGCGTTTTAACATCCAGTATCACCGATACACGAATATCTACCGGGCTAGTATCAATGGCGCCACCTGTTTCTAACGATACGCTGTAGCCTGCATCACATAGATTTTTCAACAATACATGGCAATCTTTTTGTGCCAGCGGTTCGCCGCCGGTGACGGTAATGTATCGGGTGCCATGTTCTGCCACCTGCGCCAAAATATCAGCAATTTCCATATTACTGCCGCCATTAAAGGCATAAGCAGTGTCGCAATACACGCAGCGCATTGGGCAGCCGGTGAGGCGCACAAACACCGTGGGCAAGCCCACACGTGAAGACTCGCCTTGTAGTGAGTGGAAAATTTCGTGAATTTTTAGTTTCATTTGATGCTTAACTTACTATAAAAAAATAGCGCCAACATAATTATCGGCGCTATTTTAACTTAAAACCAGTTAAGTTGATGTTTTTACAATGAGTCTTACTTTATCGCCTCTAATGCCTTCAGACGTTTTTGTGCCGTTGGTGTCACTTCACTATTGGGGAATTTTGCAATTAAATCACGCAAAGTTTTTTTAGCATTTGGGACCAAGCCAAGTTGAATCTGACTGTTTGCCATATTAAACATAGCATCCGGTACTTTAGGGTTATCTGGGTGCATATCCAACAATTTTTGTTGGGTGGCAATCGCAGATTTATAGTTCTTTAATGCAAATTGTGAATAGCCTAAGCCATATTTGGCCTCTGGTGCCAAGGTGCTATTAGGATAGTCTTTTAAGAACTTATCATAAGCATTAAAGGCATCTTTATGCTTAGATTCTTTTGACAAACCATTCGCCAGTTCTAGCAGTTGGTACTCCTGTGTATTCTTACTGGGTGCCGACGGGGTAGCTACTGCTGCCTCTGCCGCCGCTGGCGTTTGCCCTGTTGCCGCTGGTATTGCGCTACTTTCCAGCTTACGCAAACGCGCATCGGTATCGCCATATAAATCTTTTTGTCGCTGCTGTGTGGCATCAATGTTATGACTCGCCACTTCTAGCTCTCCTTTAAGTCGCGCGATCTCTTGTTTCAGAACTTCATTTTGGTTTTGCATATCCGCCAAAACCTGACCTTTGGTAATAGCCTCAATGGCTAAGACCCGCTGCTCTAGGGCTTGCTGGCCTTTTTTCAAGTCGGTCAACGCTGCTTGTGAAGCCTGATTCTGGCTCTGCATAATCGCTTCTATTTCCAGTATTTTTTTACGCGCCTCTTTATCATCAAATAAGGCCGCGTGACTAACCACTGCAAACAGTTGCGTTGTTAAAAGTAGGCTAGCCAGAATCAGTTTTTTCATCATATCTATCTTTATATATTCCGGGAGAAATCGCTATTTATATATTCCCGTAAAAATTGCTTTCGTAATTATTCGTTTTCGTAAACAATATCTACGCGACGGTTCGTCTTAAAGCATGCCTCGTCAGCGCAGTTAGTATTGGCTTTTTCTTTACCAAAGCTTACTGTTTCAATTTGCTTGTCTTGCACACCTAACAGGTTGAGCGATTTTTTCACAGCAACGGAACGTCGTTGACCTAATGATAAATTGTACTCACGCGTACCGCGATCATCGGTATTGCCTTGCAAGATCATTTTTGCGTTACCATTGGCTAACAAATATTTTGCATGCGCTTCAATCATTGGGCGAAACTCAGCTTTAACCGCATCACTATCAAAATCAAAATAAATATTGCGTTTAGATAGAATGTTGCTTGGGTCTTTTAATGGGTTATTGCCGCTAGCAACAGTATTGCTGTCAATCGCCACTTCTTTGATACCGGAAGTATCCGCACCGTTACCGGTTGTCGATTTAGGCGTAGTTTGCGTTGCCGGGCTTTTGTCCACCACTGCCGCTGGTTTGTCTGTCATCGGCGTGCTTTTACAAGCGGACAATACCAATGCAAGTACTAAGCCACTTAATAATTTTTTATTCATATTTCTCTCCTTTAATGATGCTTAAAATTAGCATAAATCAACTTAACAACTACTGTTAAAACCTTAATTGAGCAGTGGGCCCCAAGCAGGCTCACGCACGTCACCGCCAGATTCACTCAAACGTTGCTTCACACGTCCGTCTGACGATACTGCCGCTAAAGCGCCACGCCCACCTACTCGGGTGGCGTATAGAATCAAGCGGCCGTTAGGTGCAAAGCTTGGTGATTCATCCTGCGCACCTTCGCTTAACAACTGCACTTGCCCGTTACTTAAATCTTGCAATGCAACACGGAATTTACCTCCGTCATTGCGTATCATCGCCAGCGATTTTCCATCAGGTGAAAAACGTGGGCTCAGATTATAGCTGCCTTCAAAAGTAACGCGCTGCGCTTCACCGCCAATGGAGGACACTTTGTAAATTTGTGGCTTGCCGCCACGATCTGAACTAAAGTATATCCACTTAGCATCCGGTGACCAAGTTGGCTCGGTATCGATAGCACTGCTTTTTGTCAGTTGCTTCAGTCCTGTACCATCAGCATTGATGGTATATACCTGTGAGTTGGCGCCATAAGTGAGCACGATCGCCAGTTTGCTGCCATCTGGCGACCAGGCAGGGGCACTGTTATTGCCCTTAAAGTTTGCCAGTGTCAGGCGCTGACCGGTCATCAGCGATTGCACAAAAATAATCGGTTTTTTCTTTTCAAACGATACATAAGCAAGCTTGCTGCCATCAGGAGACCAGGCCGGTGAAATGATCGGCTCGTTTGAAGACACCACCGTTTGCGGATTCACGCCATCGGCATCTGCCACCTGCAAAGCATAGCGCCCTTTGGCCTTATTGATATAAGCAATGCGGCTCGCAAAAATGCCCACTTCGCCGGTCAATTTTTGATAAATGACATCGGCGATCTTATGCGCGGTTGTTCGGAGCTGGCTTGGCGCAATGTTATATTCCATGCCGGCCAATTGCGTTTGTTTCAGCACGTCAGCCAATTTGAAAGTTACTTTGAGGCGATTACCAGCTAACGCTTCAACATTACCCACCGCCATTGCCTGCGCTTGCAGAGCCGCCCATTCTGCGTATTTAATTTGTGCGGTATCAATGGGACGATTCACTACGCCACCGGTTTCTAACACACGAAACAAACCACTGCGGCGTAAGTCTGCGCCAATAATACTGCTGATGTTTTCTTGGGCACTCACATTGCCAGTTTGGCCAAATGGCACGATAGCGATGGGGACTTGCTGTGCACTACCGCCGCTAATCTCAATTTCCAAGGCGGCATTGGCAACTGAAGTTATGAATAAAACTGTAAAAAATATCGTTAATCTAGGAAATATTAATCTGGGTATATTCATAAGCTATCTATTGTCTTTAATTACGAGAGTTTCGTTGAATTTTACTGCAACCACATTTTGACGCCACACGATTTACACTTTGTTACAACCAACTAGGTTGACTGGTAAGTGCAAAGCTTAGTTCCCATCGTTAGGTCTGAATGTTAACTTTAGGTTCCTAAACTGCGATTTTAGTGCTGCATCACTGGGTAAAGGCAAAGGCTCGGAGGCCATAATGGCACGCTCTACGGCCCCGTCACACGCTGAATTTCCACTAGATTTAATTAACTTCGGGTTGCCATTCAACTGGCCGGTTGGCAACAAGTCAATATCGAACTTCAGCTCTGGGTTACCATCCCCACATAACGTTTTATTCACATTCCCACGGATTTTTGTGCGGATTTTATTTTGATATTCGCCAACAACTCCAGCATTGGCAGCAGCTTTGGCGCCAATCGCCTGCTGATTACCCTGCGCTTTATCTTCATCCAACATCTCTTGTGCAAGTTTTTTTAATGCATCATTGGATTTCTGCGTTTCTTTTTTATCTTTCAGAGGCTTGTCCTTATTTACTTCTTCTTGCAGTACTGCCAATTGTTTCTTTTGTACTAATGCTTGTTCTTTTTTCTCACGCTCTTTTTTTAAGTCCTCTTCAGCTTTTTTTTGTTCTAATTTTTTTAGTTCAAGTTCTTTCTGTTTTTTCTCTAACGCAATATCGACCTTAGCATCTTCCTTAGGCTTTTCTTCTACCACTGGTTTTGGTTCAGGTGTCGGCGCTTCTTTAACCACAGGCTCAGGTGGTGGCAAAGGCTTAGGTGCAAGGTTATTGGGAATGCTATCCCATAATTCTACTTCGGCGATACTAACAGGGTGCGTCGTTTTCCAATTGAATGAAATCAACAGCGCAATCAATAGCACTGCATGCACAGCAACAGATAGCACGCCCGCTTTGAATGAGTCTTTATTTTCCCGCTGCCGCAACATTAGATTTATGTCGCTGGTTTTAACAAAAGGCCGACTTTATCGACTTTGTTTTGTTTAAGTAAATCCATCACACCAATTACATCGTCATATTTCACATTTTTATCTGCGGCGATCACCACAGAGCGATCTGGCGCTTTTGCAAGCGCTTGGCGCACGGCTAACAGTAACTCATCGCGCGCCATTGGCTGACTTTCCAACTCGATTTTGTTATTGAGTTTTATCTTCAGCACTAACGGTGGCACTTGTGGCTGTTTTAAAGCTTGTCCCACCTTAGGCAAATCAACTACCCCGGGATTAGTCATAGGCGCAGTTACCATGAAAATAACCAGCAACACCAAGGTAACATCAATGTAAGGCACGACGTTAATCTGGTTCATTAAGCGGCGTTTACGAGTACGTGACATCGCGTGCTACCTTTATGACTTACGTTGCAGGATATTGGTAAATTCTTCCATGAAGCTCTCATAGCGCACGGAAAGTCGGTCAACACTTGAGGCAAAACGGTTGTAAGCCACCACCGCTGGAATGGCGGCGAACAAGCCAATTGCTGTCGCCACCAAGGCTTCAGCAATACCCGGTGCGACCTGACTTAGCGTGGCCTGTGCCACATTAGACAAGCCTCTAAACGCATTCATAATGCCCCATACCGTACCGAACAAACCAATATATGGGCTCACTGAGCCGACCGAGGCTAGGAATGGTAGATGTGCATCAAGCTCATCCAACTCACGATTATAGGTGGCGCGCATGGCGCGACGCGCACCCTCCATGACATCCGACACTTCCATACGTACCTGTTGTTTATGCCGCGCATATTCCTTAAAGCCGGCTTCAAATATACTCGCCATACCTTGTGGTTTATGGCGGTCGGCGGTGAGTCCTTCAAACAACTTATTCAAGTCACCACCGGTCCAAAAAGCATGTTCAAAGGCTTCTGCGTCAGTTTCGGCACGTTTGATGGAGGCCACTTTAATAAAAATATACCACCAGGAAAATAATGAGGTAATGATTAAAACAGCCAGCACAAGCTGTACGGGCAGGCTGGCACCAGCCACCAGGCTGAATATTGACATATCATTGGCAACGCTTACACTCATAATTGCTCCACTTGTTATTTGTTGACTAGTTGTTTATTGAGTAGTTGTTTGGCGAATTTTTGTTTAATAACTGCGGGAATGCCGACCGGCTTAAAGCTTGTCGAATCCACACAGGCTAGTTTTACTGTAGCGACTAGCAATACTTGATTGTTACGCGTAATCGTTTGTTGAAATTCCATGCTGCCGTGGCCCATTTTTATGCATTGACTCTTAATTTCAAGCAGATCATTAAAATAGGCGGGGCTTTTGAAGCCTATCGTCATACTGTGCACGACAAATATGATGCCTAGCTCGCTTTTAAGCTGTGGCTGCTCAAGCCCTAAATGGCGCAACCATTCGGTTCTTGCACGCTCCATAAAGTTCAAATAGTTTGAGTGGTAGACCACACCGCCGCTATCTGTATCTTCGTAATACACCCGAACTGACCAATCAAATTGCTTCAATCTTGCCACGCCTCGCCATTGGTCAGGTGTTTAGGCATGGGCAAACCAAAATGTTGATACGCTTGGCTGGTCGCCACGCGTCCACGTGGAGTGCGCATCAAATAACCCTGCTGAATCAAATACGGCTCCAGCACGTCTTCAATGGTGTCGCGCTCCTCACCGATGGCTGCCGCCAAATTATCCAGTCCAACAGGTCCACCGCCAAACTTCTCTAACACGGCCATGAGTAATTTTCTATCCATCACATCAAACCCAAGTTTATCAACATCAAGCATCAGCAATGCGGCATCAGCAACTTCAGATGACACGGTACCATCACCTTTTACTTGTGCATAATCTCTAACTCGGCGCAGTAATCGATTGGCAATACGCGGTGTGCCACGTGATCGCCTGGCAATTTCCAAAGCGCCAGTACCGACCATTTCCACCTCTAGTAAACCTGCGGAACGATGCACAATGCGCCCCAGTTCTTCCGAGGTGTAAAACTCCAGGCGTGACACAATGCCGAAGCGGTCTCGCAACGGATTGGTCAGCATGCCCGCACGCGTGGTGGCACCCACCAGCGTGAATGGTGGCAAATCCAGACGCACACTGCGCGCGGCAGGGCCTTCACCGATCATGATATCCAAACGATAATCTTCCATTGCCGGGTATAAAATCTCTTCAACTACCGGTGAAAGCCGATGAATTTCATCAATGAACAGCACGTCGTTAGGCTCAAGATTGGTCAGCAGCGCCGCTAAATCTCCGGCACGGCTCTAGCACCGGCCCGGAAGTTTGGCGCATATTGACGCCCATCTCCTTGGCGATAATATGCGCCAACGTTGTTTTGCCTAAGCCCGGTGGTCCGAATAACAGCACATGATCGAGCGCCTCGTTACGCCCACGGGCCGCATTGATAAAAATTTCCAATTGCTCACGTGCTTTTTCTTGACCAATATACTCATCCAGCACTTTGGGCCGAAGCGCACGTTCCAGCAACTCTTCCTGCGGACTGCTGGGGTCAGGCGCAATTAAACGATCAGTTTCTATCATGGGGCTTATCGGTTTTTATCATGGAATCAAGTGCTTTCGAATCAGGTACTTTCTTATTTTGCGAAGCAATCCAGTGTGTGATGAGTGTCAAACCGACTGCCAGTAAGGTTGGCCCAAGGAAAATGCCAACAAAACCGAAAGCAATCGCTCCGCCCAACACGCCTAACACTATGAGCAATAATGGCATATGAGACGAATGGCTAATTAGGATAGGTTTCACTATATTATCGACGCTGCTGATGGCAAGCAAACCATACAGCACAAGAAAAATCGCCCAGCCATGCTCGCCATGGCCATAAAGCCAAAGCGCCGCCCCACCCCATACCAATGGGGGTCCCACTGGGAGAATAGACAAGAAAAACGTCAGTACCGCTAACAATAGTGGCAATGGCGTGCCCGCAATCAGAAATCCCACCAATGCCACCGCAGCCTGAGTCAGAGCCGTTCCAAAAATCCCCAGCATCACGCCTTTTACTGTGTTGCAAGAGAGCTTCAACATCTCTTCACCTAGTTCGCCACCTAGCTTACGCACGATTGCAATCATGCTTTTGCTCAAGCGTACGCCGTCACGATAAAAGAAGAAGGCAACGAACACTACCAGCAGCAGTTGCAAAAAACCACCTAGCACTAATTGCACAGCTTGCAGACTGAATGCACGGATCGGTTCGTAATACTGCTGCAGTAGCTTCATCAGCTCTTCGTGGCTAACGGCTGCACGTTCCCAAGATGCGCTGACTTGGTCACCGACTAGAGGCAGGTTGCGCATCCATTCCGGTGCATGCGGTTGCAGATTCTGCAACGCCGGCTGCAGTTCATCAAGCAATGTGGCGGCGGAATCGGCTAAATTAGTAGCCAGATAAGCCATAGGCAGGATCAAGGCTACCAGCAATAGCAATGTCATTGTGATTGCAGCCAATGTGTCCCGCTTTCCGAGACGACGCCAGACGCGATGATAAAGTGGCCAGGTAAACACGCAAATCACGGCGCCGAACAAGATGGCCGCCATAAACGGGCGCAGCACAAGAAAGCAGCCCACGATAAGCAAAACGATCAGGGCAATACGCGCCAACTGGTTGGTATTGACCATGCGTATCATGATTTTGACAACGATCTGAGTGCTTGCCGAATGCCATCCGCCACCATGACATCTGCTGGTAATTGCTTGACGGCGGCCAGTGCTTCGCGGTCGTTGTAGCCCAAAGCCAGCAGCGCATTCAACACATCACCGCTGGCGGATTTCGGCTGATTTGAATTCATGGCAGCAACACCATCAATCGTGAACTTGTCTTTCAATTCCAGCAGCAGGCGCTCGGCCGTTTTTTTGCCTACACCCGGCACACGCGTTAGCATTGCGGTTTCCTGCAAGGTCACCGCTTGCACCAATTCATCAATCGACAATCCGCTCAGGATAGACAGTGCAGATTTTGCACCTATGCCGTTAACCTTAAGCAATTGTCGAAACGTAACCCGTTCTTGATTGCTGCCAAAACCATATAGCAGCTGCGCATCTTCACGCACAACAAAATGCGTCAACATCAGCACTTTCTCGCCCACCGCTGGTAAATTATAGAAAGTACTCATGGGCACTTCGCATTCATAGCCGACGCCATTGCAATCGATTAACACCAGCGGCGGAGTTTTCTCCAACAGAATGCCATTCAATCTACCTATCATACCAGCCTACCGCCTTTCACTCTAAAGCCTGCCGTTGCCAACCGCCCTAAGCCTTGCCCGCCGTGTGCATGGCAGATTGCACAAGCCAAGGCATCCGCTGAATCGGGTTTGGGGGTGGCGGGTAAATTAAGTAAACGTTTAACCATTTCTTGCACCTGTTCTTTTTGTGCATGACCGTTGCCGACCACGGCCTGCTTGACTTGCAAGGCGGTGTATTCGGCCACGGTTAAATTACGGATTACCGCGGCGCTGATCGCCGCACCGCGAGCTTGCCCTAGTAATAAAGTCGATTGCGGGTTCACATTCACAAACACTTTTTCAATCGCCACTTGATTCGGCTGGTAAGTGTCAATCACCTCAAACAGGCCATCTAATATAATCTTCAGGCGGGCAGGTAATTCTTCTCTATCGTCTTCGCCTTCTACCTTGTTTTTCTTGCCACTTGCAGTTTTAATTGTACCGCTCGCTATGTAGGTGATTTTTTCACCGACCTTTTCGATGACACCAAAGCCGGTGAGGCGCAGGCCCGGATCTATGCCTAAAATTCTAACAATACTCAAAATTCACCAAAAATGCATCGCTTTAAGTCAGACGAGGCGCGAGTGAAAAAAGGCGACGAAGCATATGCCAAGTCAATCTTAGCAAGATATGTGAGGAGCATTTTTTCATGAGTAACGAAGTATGACGACAAGCGATGCATTTTTTACTCTTCGATTACCGCGGTGGTATACACATCCTGCACGTCATCCAAATCTTCTAGCGCATCTAAAATCTTTTGCATTTTCACCGCATCATCGCCGGTAAATACGGTTTCGTTGCTAGGCTTCATGGTGACTTCAGCCAATACCGCTTTTAAGCCGGCAGCTTCCATCGCCTCTTTGATTGTAAGAAAATCACTTGGCGAGGTTATCACTTCAATACTGCCATCTTCGTCCGTCACAATGTCTTCCGCACCCGCTTCCAGCGCAATTTCCATGATCTTATCTTCTGAAGTGCCTGGCGGATAAAGCAAACTACCACAGTGCTTGAACATGAATGCTACCGAGCCATCTGTACCTAAGTTGCCGCCAAACTTGGTGAGCGCATGCCTAACATCCGCCACTGCACGCTGTTTGTTGTCTGTGAGGCAATCGATAATGATCGCAGCGCCGTTAATGCCATAACCTTCATAGCGAATTTCCTCGTAGTTCACGCCCTCTAGCTCGCCCGTGCCTTTTTTGATGGCACGCGTGATATTGTCGGCCGGCATATTCTCTTCTTTGGCCTCGGCCACTGCCGCACGTAAACGTGGGTTCATGGTGACGTCGCCGCCACTTAAACGTGCGGCAACGGTAATTTCTTTAATAATTTTGGTGAAAATCTTGCCGCGTTTAGCGTCTTGGCGACCTTTACGATGCTGAATATTCGCCCATTTACTATGTCCTGCCATGTTACCAACCCTGAATACAATAAGATAACTCGGATTTTATCACAGGCTTTAGGGTGCGCTTAACAAACCCAAAATTAAGCATCATGAAACAATCGTCAGGCGACGGCCAACGGCGTTAAACACCATTATTTCCGGGCTGTTTAATCTTGCCCCATGGCAGGATCAACAGGCAGATGCTTACGGATACTGATGACTGAGATGAGCAGGAGCGATAAGGCAATGAGTATCATGCCAATAGATTCCATGCCATTTGGCACCTCCTTTAATTGCACCCATGCGGCCAATACACCGATCACAGGCGCCAGCATTGAAGACATGCTGGCAACGCCGGCACTCAGGCGTTGCAAAGCATATAGCCACAGCATCCATGCTAGCGCATTACAAAAGACTGAATTAAAAATGACCGCGCCTATGAAATAAGGGGTCCATTGAATTGGCGCTGCCGGTATCAAGAATGCCGCAATCACAATTGGGATAGACCCAAACAGCATCTGCCATGCGGTGAGTGCGAGCAAATCTAAATCTGGTGAGCGTTGATGTAATTTTTTAGCCACAATCACCGATAACGCCCAAAAAACGCCGGACAATACGGCTAATACCATGCTCAGTGTATCTGTGCCTAAATGCAAGGGGTCTAAAATAAACAACATGCCCATGGTTGAAAGCAACGCGGCTGGCCATTGCAAGCCACGAATTTTTTCACCTAACAGCGGCCATGCAAGCACCATCACCCAAAATGGCATGGTATAGGTTAAAACCGAAGTCTTACCTGCCCCGCCTTCCACTAGCGCCCATATTAACAGCCCGGTAAAGCCGCTAGTTTGCAATAACCCCAGTAAAATCAGCGTAGGTATTTCTTTCACCCGCAATGGCTTACGCAATACGAGCAATATTGCAAATAAGCACAGCGCGCCGATAAATGTTCGCAATGCGGCAAACTGAAACGCGCCGGCGTAGGCCAGAGCGCTTTTCATCACGACCCAGTTGTAACCCCAAATCAGGGTGAGTATCATCAAGGCACTGAAAGCGCGGAGGATGTTTTTTCTGTTATTTTGCATGGTATTTCAATGTGGTTTTTTTAGCTGATGATGAGCATTAGTTCCAAATATGTGTCACTGCCTTCCAACCGCCATCGGCTTGTTTACGATAGACTAAATGTACATTGCCACCGAACGTCTGCCTCACACCCTGTCTGTCAATCATGGCGCCGCTCCAATGACCGCGCTGATAGGCTAAATTGCCATCTTCCACCGCTTCTACCAAGGTTAATTGATGGTCAATCACGCCAGCGCTCATTAAGCCAGCAAAAAAGGTCTCAATTGCCGGGCGTCCAAGCACGGCTTCGCCTGCGGGAGCAGGCATGACAGCTGCGTTTACATCGTAAAGCTGACCAATTTCTGCTGCTTTTTTGGTATTAAATGCCTGATCAAATTTGGCATTGATAGCGGTGATTTCAGTTTGGATATTTGCCATGGTGATGACTCTCTTTCTTAAATATTAACGTTCTAAATTAGTAAGGTCTAAATAAATGCCGGGATGCCTAGATTGATTAAACCTAATATCTGCTGAAGTTGTGCACGCTTTTCTTCATCTAAAGCCTGCATACACTGTTTTAATCGCCGGTAATAATCGGGCATCACGACATCTAGCTTGGCTTGACCGACCGCTGTTAAGCTAATGATTACACTACGTCTATCGTCTTTAGCAAACACGCGTGCAACCAAGCCGCTTTGTTCCAGACCATCGATCAAACCAGTCATGGTGGCGCGCGTCACCCCAGCTTTGTCTGCCAATATTGATGGCGTAGAAGTTTGAGACGCTTCACGCATGAGCAGAATCAACACCCACCAGCGACCCTGCAGTAAGCCGTGCTTAGCCAAACAAGTATCCAGCGCAATCGACAAATCGGTGGCGACACGTAATAAATGAAGAAAGCTAGAAATTGCCGTCACATCCGCATCGGGATAGCGTTCGGCAAACTTTTCCAGCACTTCGGTGGTGGGGAGGTCTCTTAATTGCAACATAATTAGCCTCATTATAATTAGCTGCCTAACTACGTCAATAGTTTTCACGGAATTACCTGCAAGATATTGGCTAAATTATTTATTGGTGTATATTTAAAGGCTGATTGCTAGGAGAAGATCATGAAAACATTACAACAAGTGTTAGATGGCAAAAAACATAAAGAAGTGATTTCAATTGCCCCACACCGGCCGGTATTTGATGCTTTAGTGGTACTAGCGGAATATGAAATAGGCGCTTTAGTGGTACTTGAAGGCGAAAAACTGGTGGGAATTTTTTCTGAGCGCGACTACGCACGTGAGGTTATCCTCAAGGGTAAATCTTCAAAAACCACACAGATTAGTGAGGTTATGACGGCCCAAGTGTTGTCCGGAAAACCTGGCGACACGGTAGAGCAAGCCATGTCTATCATGTCTGAAAAGCGCATCCGTCATCTACCTGTAGTGGATAATGACAAAGTGGTTGGTATGTTATCAATGGGGGACTTAGTGAAAGAAACCATTGCTTACCAAAAAGACCTCATTAAGCAATTACAGAGTTATATCAATGGCTGATCGCTTAAACCGGATAATCACTATTGAATTACAGTCTGT
>DIZU01000001.1:18370-21164 GCA_002429455.1 Methylotenera sp. UBA6020
TTGAATTACAGTCTGTGTGGCGAATAAAATCTGTGTAGCAATCTGCTACACAGACTGAATCACAAACAAAGTCGCTAGCAATATTGAACCCATACTTAATCCTGCCAACATCAATCTGGAGTTTCGCATTTTGGTCCAAAGCAAAATACCCGTAATAGAAAGCATGATTAAAGCACCCGCCAAACTGTCTACCAACAATATCCAGCCTTTATTCATGCCGACACCTTTGTGCAAGCGGCTCAAAAATGCAAAAGCATTCGCATCTTGTCGCTTTACCGATACATATTGATTGCCTACCCAATATTCGGTAGTGACTGAATATTGGGCGGTATGAAAATCTACTTTCCACAAAGCGGGTTGTTGCACCAGCAAGCCATTCCATGTCACTGTCTTTGCAGGCTCAGCTTCTACTTTAGAGGCTGACTTACTCAGTTTTAGCTCAGCCTTAAGCCAATTAGACAAATGGTCTGGATTGCTAAATTTGGCATCGGGTAATTGCAGTTCTACATTAGACTTTTCATATTGCGCTAATGGCAACTTCATTACATTACGGTGATTCAACAAAATACCCGTTGCACCAAACAATAAACCTAAGGCAGCACCCCATAAACCAAGCATGCCGTGCGTTTTACGTAACCAACGTAAAAACGCACCGCGCTTAAACGACCCCTGCTGATAAGCTACTGAACTTAGTACAGCACTCATTTTTGAGTGATGCTCAGAGAACCCACATGGCGAACCGCCTCATACGGCTCACCTTGATACTCGCCTTTATTCGGCTGTAGATGCACAACTTCCAGCACATACAAACCGCTCCAAGGTGTGACAAAATTCACCTCACCCGCCTCATTCAAATCAAGCTCTTGCGCCCATTGATTAGGTGCGTAAATGTGCAACTTACCTTTTGCTAAAGGCTTACCATCCAAACTCACTCTAACCTTATGATCACCTGTAGTCTGAATATCCAAGCCTGTCGGCAATGCAGTGGTCAGAGCATCAGCACCGATACGGGCGTAATACATGGGCTTAACAATGCCAATATTGTTTTTACGCAAGTCCTTTACTTTCATAGTGAGCTCATGCGCGACTACAGTTTGGTTAACTACCGGCTTATTATCAGCCCCTTCAATGGCTAAATAGTTCTCTTTGCGCTGCAAATTGAGCTTGGTTGCCTTGCCATTAGCTACGCCAACCATCGCCTCTGGCGCAGCGATTGTATCTAATCGACCACCTGTTTTTTCACGCAAATTACCTTCATACTCGCCAAAATACAGTTTGGTCTGTCCATCGGCTTGTTCTAACCAAATATAATGTGCCTGCGATGCTGTAGACTGCACTAACGTGAATAAGCCTAGTGCAATAATTGATGATAATTTAGCTGATTTCATATAATTTCTCCTTAAATCTACTTGTTAAATTTACCTAAAGCTACTTAAAATTTATAGGTCAGTGCAACCTGAATTTCACGCGGTGCGCCGGGCATAAGCAAATTGTCGTTACTGCCGTGCGCCGATACGATGTATTTCTTGTCCGTCACATTTCTCAAGTTGACAGTCACGTCATACAGCTTTGAGCGGTAGTAGGCTGCCAGATCAGCCGTCAGATAACTAGGTAACACCACGGCATTGCTTTGTGATGCAAAGCGATCAGCCGAGTAATTCAGCCCGCCACCAGCACTAAAACCGCTACCCAATTGTTTAATGGCCCACACAAATGCCGAGTGCTTGGGTGTCAGGCTGGGGCGATTACCCTCTAGCGCAATGATGACTGTTGGTGTTTGCGCCGAGCTTACCGTTGAGTTTGACTTCGTGATGCGGCCGTCCAGATAGGCATATCCGGTAGAAATATCCCATCCTTGCGACAAACGTCCGCTGGCGGTTAGCTCTAAACCGTTAGTGCGCTGCTCGCCCACGTTGATAAGAACAGTGGTGTTAGCCGGGTCTATTGTTTTGATGTCGCTGCGCACAAGATTGAACAAGGCACCTGTGACCGAAAACGCACCCTCAAGAAAATCCAGTTTGGTTCCAATCTCGCGGTTCTCAGTCTGTTCTGGCTCATTGTCAGTATTGTTAACGGCAAGTGCAAATGATTCACCAGATGGTTGGTATGATTTGCTGTATGACACATAGTAAGACGCAGTTTCACTTGGTTGCCACACCAGGCCTGCGCGTGGACTCCAGGTTTTGTCTGTACGCGACAGTGGCGATGGAATTGTCGCAGCACCGCCAAAATGGGTATCCTGCTTGAACGTATCGTAGCGTATTCCTAGCAGTGCTTTCCACTCTGGTGTCAGTGCAATCTGGTCTTGCGCATAAAACCCCAGGACTTTAAACACGCTGTCTGCTGGGCGGCCAGCAGCTATTTCAGCAGCGGTTAATGCTCGAGGTACTACACCACCCGGATTAAAGATGGACACCCGATCAATATTGGCCTTATTGCTAAACTGCTGGAACTTGTTTTGTTTGCCCACTTCCATACCAAACAACCATTCTTGCTTGAGGCCGCCCAGCGCATTCTTGTATGTGAAATCGGTCTGGTTAAAATAACCGTCTTCTTCCCGCGTAACTTGGCCGCGGCTACGACCTACGGTTAATGTTGCCGTATCCACCGTGCCGCCTGGCAAGGTGTTATTACGATCAAGATCATAGGTGTAATAGCGCGTCACATTGCGCACGGATAGTGCATCATTGAAACGATGGTCAAACGCGGCGGTCAACGATGCGTTTTCCGTAGCCGTGTAATCGTCATGTCGTGCATTGCCTGAGCCATAGTAGGTGCTGATTGGCACATCGAC
>DIZU01000001.1:21410-22274 GCA_002429455.1 Methylotenera sp. UBA6020
GCACCCGTTACCCGCAGATCGACGTTTTCATTGAGGCTGTTATTCACATCAAAAGAAGTGCGTTTAAGGTCATTGCTCCCCAAAGTCACTGTCACTTCACCAAAGTCGCCAGCCTGCGGCTTTTTAGTCACCCGATTGATCAAGCCACCTGACGACCCACGTCCATACAGAACGGCTGCGGGGCCTTTCAGCACCTCAATGCGTTCAATATTCGACAAGTCGCGGTAGTACATTGCATCGTCACGAATGCCATCGATGAACTGATCCGAAATTGCCGAAAACCCGCGAATAGTCACCTGGTCACGCTGCCCGTCGCCGCTGCTCATGCCCACGCCTGGCACATTGCGCAACACATCCTGCATAGACCGCGCGCCTTGATCGCGAATTAACTGCTCCAGGATGACGTTGACCGTTTGCGGTACATCGCGCAGGGGTGCGCTGGATTTTGTGGCACTTGTCGAAACTGCTGGGGAATAGCCAGCGTCATTGTTACCTTGCACCTTAACTTCTGGCAATGTATTTTCTTCATCTGCCGCAATGGTATTGAAAGAGAGTGATGTCATACTCACTAAAACGGCTAAGCGCACCGCTTTGAGCTTAAATTGCTGCATGGTATTTCCTTTAGATTTTAAAATTTAGCTGGCTAAAGGCGATACTTTGCGGTGGCTTGCTGATTGTTATTAATGGTTAATTGAGACTATTTCATTATTTTTTACTGCATTATTGATTTGCCTAATGGCGGTTTGGTTCACTCACAAAACCCAACTTGGTCACTCCGGCATTCTGCGCATCGGCCATCACTTCTGCCAGAATCTGATAGCGCGTCTCTTTATCCGCACGAATGTTAAGTTCCGGCTGCGGTTT
>DIZU01000001.1:22527-24452 GCA_002429455.1 Methylotenera sp. UBA6020
CCCGATGCATCAATCGCCACCGAAATCACTTCCGGTTTTTCAGGTAAAGGCTGACTGCTGGCTTGTGGTAAATCAATCTTCACTGCATGGGTTAATAAGGGTGCGGTGATAATAAAAATTACTAACAACACCAGCATTACATCGACTAGCGGCGTAGTGTTAATCTCCGACATCGGTGCTGTATGGTTTTCTGCGCCGACTCCATGACCTGACCCTATCATGCTGGCACCTCAACCGCGTGTATGCCTTCTTTCACTTGTGAGCGCGATTTTGCAAGGTCTGCTGGTTCATGCTTAACGTTAAGCACCACGCCCGTGGTGAGTAAAGTGTGCAACTCATAAGCAAAGTGTTCAATTTCGCCAACCAAAACACGGTTACTACGCACCAAAGCGTTGTAGGCTAACACCGCTGGGATCGCCACTGCCAAGCCAAGCGCGGTCATAATCAACGCCTCGCCCACTGGCCCTGCCACTTTATCCAAAGTAGCCTGTCCGCTTTGACTGATACTGGCAAGCGCATGATAGATGCCCCATACCGTACCGAACAATCCCACAAATGGCGACACACTGCCTATCGAAGCTAATATGGTTAAGCCGTCCTCCATTTGCGCGCTCTCTTCAGCAATGTTGCGATTCATGGCACGGGCAATAAATTCATCTTGACTGACTGATTCAGCAGCATTTTTTGTTGCATACAGTTGATGATGCTCTGCCGCAGCAATTGCCTGTTTTGCCAATCGCGCTAGAGCGGTAGCACTATCTTGCTTAACGGCTATTGCTAAGTTTGGTGCAGTCCAAAATTTATTGGCATACACCTTAAAGGCATCACGCAAACGCCAAACTTGAAAACTTCTGGTCACAATCAAATACCAACTCGCTACTGACATCACCAGCAAGATCATGGCTACAGCCATTGATACTGCGCCGCCTGCTGCTATAAATTCCAAGCTATTAAATTCATATCCGTTTTGCATTTTTTGTAATTCCTCTTCATTTCTCTAGTGATATATCAGTCTATACAATCCATCAAACGGCTAATTTTCAAGCGAAAACTTCACTGGCACCAACACATAAGCACTTATTGCCTGATTGCTTCGTTTGGCAGGTATAAATCGCCATTTCTTTACAGCCTGTATCGCTACCTGATCCAGCCTGTTAGAGCCACTACTACTTTCCATTTGTACGTTATCAGCATCGCCAACGGTTGATACCAGTACACGCAACAACACACGTCCTTGCTCACCTAAACGGCGTGAAAGTGGTGGATAAGTCGGTGCAGGGTTATGCAAATATGCGGCACCAAAACGCGGCGGCTCTATTACTGGCTCAATCTCTTGTTTTATTGGCGGCTCTGTCACCTCTTCCGCTTTTCCTACAACAACTGGCGTTGCTGGTGAAGGTGGCGCTTCTGATACTGCTACCGGTTTTGTAACTTCTGTCTCAGTCGCAATCGGCTTTGGTGACTGCTGCTTTACGATTTGTCTTTGTTTGTTAATAACCGGTTTTTTAATATCCGGCTGTGGCGGTGCAGGCAACAACGGCACAACTTCAGGCTCCGGTGCTGGGCTACTCACTAAACTCACCGTCATCGGCTGCACTTGTACTTCTGTGATTGGCGGCGTAGGCTTAACGCTTGCCAACCATGCTAGCCCAGCCAAATGCACTAAGACAACTAAGCCAAGCATCAAATTAGATATTTTTTGCTTATACATATCTACGCCAGGCTGTTGACGGCTAATCGTTAAATTTCTTATGGGAAAATTTCTGACCAAGAGACTAGCGAATGCCGCTGGCGCTAAATCCATATTCATCACCAACTTTAAGTGAGACGTCATGCGGCACTCCAATCATTCGTCGCTTCAATATTGTGTAGGTGAAATTCAGTCATCATCATTAGCTGGCTTAAAATTATCTGCTTATCTTATT
>DIZU01000001.1:24579-25605 GCA_002429455.1 Methylotenera sp. UBA6020
ATCTTATTTAGTTAAAATTAACTTATTTTGATTCGTTAAACGCAGGCGGTATTCGTCGCCCGCATGTTTAATCACCAACTCTCGAGCACCCGCAAACAATGCCTCACTCGTTGTATATTGATTTTCAGTAATGCATATTCTTTTAGCGTCAGGTCCACTAGTACCTAGCGTAATCTGGACTAACTCATTATTTAACTCTTTGGGCTTAGTCATTGTTGTAAATGATAACAATTATCATTTACAAAGTCAATTAAATGAAAATACGACTTGGCGGGTATATTTGTTACGATGAATTAGCACATACAAGCCATATACTTAACTGCCGTAACAGCAATAGGTGTGGTTATGCAATTGAGGTTAAGCTTATGATTAGCGCTAAGCAATTTGCATTAAAAAAGGGAGCACTTGCTCCCTTTTTTAATAGTTGGCGAGATACGTTTACTCGCCAATAATGTTGACTAAATTGTTGTTGAAAGTGGCAACATAAATGGCAACATAAGTGACGACATAAAATGTGTCGTGCAATGTTGTGAGTAACGCCACTTATAGAGATCTAACTACCATCGCATTACTTAAATCATTGGCCACAATGGGCAAACGCACAAAATAGCCACTGCCAGATGCCTCTTGAATATTCTCACCCTTTTTGTTGAACATTTGTTCAACGACCAACTCTTGATTGCCGGTTGGATGAATGATTTGCAAGCGATCGCCCACGGCAAACTTGTTGCGGGCTTCAATATCCGCCAACCCTGTTACTGCATCATAGGCCACCACATCGCCCACATACAGGCTGCGGTTGGATGAAGAATAACCTTGCACGTAATTTTGATGTTCTGCCGTGTGATGCCGCTGATAAAAACCATCGGTATAGCCGCGGTTGGCAAGATTTTCTAAATCGCCAAGTAAACTCCAATCAAACGGGCGACCCGCGAGCGCATCATCTATCGCCTTGCGATAATTTTGGCAGGTGCGCGCCACGTAGTAGCGCGACTTGGTACGCCCTTCGATTTTTAATGAATTCAC
>DIZU01000001.1:25864-26665 GCA_002429455.1 Methylotenera sp. UBA6020
TCTTCCATGATCGGCAACAGCTCACCGGGGCGGCCTTTTTCTTCGATGAGATAAACGTTATCTGCCAAGGGATGGCGCGGCAAACTACCGCAAGCAGAAAGGCTGGATTTCTCCATCTCGGCCTTAAAATCAAATTCATTCAGGCGAATGACACCTGCCGCGTCTTCTGCGGCATTGTGTACTTTGTAATCCCAACGACAAGAGTTGGTACATGTACCTTGGTTAGGATCGCGATGATTAAAGTAGCCAGAAAGCAGGCAGCGACCAGAATAGGCAATACACAACGCGCCGTGGACAAACACTTCCAGCTCCATCTCGGGGCAAAGCTGGCGAATTTCCTCAATCTCATCCAAAGACAACTCGCGCGACAAAATGACACGTTTAAGACCCATGGCCTGCCAGAATTTCACTGTGGCGAAATTGACCGTATTGGCTTGCACCGAAAGGTGAACAGGCATGTCTGGCCATTTTTCATGCACCATCATGATGAGGCCTGGGTCGGACATAATCAGCGCGTCTGGCTGCATGGCGATCACCGGCGCCATATCTGCCATATAAGTTTTCACCTTGGCGTTATGCGGCGAAATATTGCTCGCTACAAAAAACTTTTTGCCACGCGCATGTGCCTCATTAATGCCGATAGCAAGATTGGCGATGGAAAAATCATTATTGCGCGCCCGCAGGCTATAACGCGGCTGACCCGCATAAATCGCATCTGCCCCATAATCAAAAGCAGTACGCATGCGGTCAAGGTCGCCAGCAGGGGCTAAAAGTTCAGGGATAATCATAAGCGCCAAAATA
>DIZU01000001.1:26811-27866 GCA_002429455.1 Methylotenera sp. UBA6020
CGCAGATTAACAAATATCTTATAGAGGCACTTTGACTTAAATCATTAGTCACCGATAATTTTGACTAGCACACGCTTTTTACGGCGGCCATCAAATTCACCGTAAAAAATTTGTTCCCAAGGTCCAAAGTCCAGCTTGCCATCAGTAATCGCCACGACCACTTCACGCCCCATCACTTGGCGTTTCATGTGAGCATCGGCATTATCTTCGCCGGTATCGTTATGACGATAACTACTCACCGGTTCATGCGGCGCCAGACGCTCCAGCCACTGCGTATAATCATGGTGCAATCCACGTTCGTCATCATTAATAAATACACTGGCGGTAATGTGCATGGCATTTATCAACGCCAAACCTTCTTTCACGCCACTTTCGCGTAAGCATTCATTCACCTGCTCGGTAATGCGAATAAATGCCACGCGGGTAGGTGGGTTGAACCATAGTTCTTTACGATAACTTTTCATTTTTTGCCTCCATAATTGTTAAGTAATTTTAGCACCGACTCACTAGCACCTTATACATAATGGACCGAAAATAAAAAAGGCCTCCGATTTGGAGGCCTTTCAATTGTTACTGATTAAATAGTCACTGAAGCATCAGCTTTTCACATCAACTTGATGTGAAAATGTTTTGCCTTCGTTATCGGTTGCCACGACTTCCAGCACACCCGGGGCATCTGGCGTGAAATTAAATCTCATATAAGGGTCTTCACTGGTGCCTACACCTACATCAACAGTCATCACCGGTTTACCGTTGTAGCTAAACACGGCTTTATTGATGTAAAACGCTGGCACATATCCTTGTGACACTAAATCGCGCTGCAAGCCTGTACGCATTGGATGTTTGATGTTGAAAATTGTAGTGGTAGCACTGCCGAACTTAACCGGCTCTTCAACTTTTAACTTGATTTTGCCTGCAGAAGCACGAATTGCCGCATCATCGCCATCTACCGTACCACCGCAGCCACCCGCTGCACGAATTTCACGTGACGCCATATAGAGTTTGCCATCAGCGGACTCACCGACTAAACGCACAAATGAATCGGTTTCAAAGCG
>DIZU01000001.1:27900-28045 GCA_002429455.1 Methylotenera sp. UBA6020
CATCATCGCCATCGACTGTGCCGCCGCAGCCGCCCGCTGCACGAATTTCGCGTGACGCCATATACAGTTTTCCATCGGCAGATTCACCTACTAAACGCACAAATGAGTCGGTTTCAAAACGGATGCGGGTGGATAACTGGAAGTT
>DIZU01000004.1 GCA_002429455.1 Methylotenera sp. UBA6020
CTGCTACTGTTTGGGTAGATAGTGACTCCTATACTGTCTGTATGGGTTTTTAATAAAAGTGTGTTTTACTAAAGGCCCGCCAAGTGCGGGTTTTTTACATTGTTTCTTAATGTATTACTTAAGTGCAAAGTAATTTAACTGCTTGCGTAGAAGACAAATTGTTTTAGAATGATGGCTTAATAAAAAGTCTAACAAAAATTGATGAAATTATCGCATTACTCATGACCTCCAATATCGTAGAAATTGATAATCTTTCCTTTGGATATAAAGGACGCCTGCTACATAAAGGCATTAACATGGTGTTCCCACGTGGTAAAGTCGTGGCTATTATGGGCGGTAGCGGTAGCGGTAAAACAACGCTGCTGCGCTTAATAGGTGGGCAGATTAAGCCCAATAAAGGCGAAGTACGTGTAGATGATGAAGTGGTACACAAACAAAGCCGTGATGGAATTTACAAGCTACGTCGCAAAATGGGTATGTTGTTTCAGCAGGGCGCCTTGTTTACTGATCTGTCGGTATTTGAAAATGTTGCGTTTCCAATGCGCGAGTTGACTGATTTACCCGAATCTATGATTAGAGATTTGGTGTTGATGAAGCTTAATGCGGTTGGCCTGCGCGGCGCTTATCAGTTGATGCCTACAGAGCTTTCTGGAGGCATGGCCAGACGGGTGGCTTTGGCACGTGCAGTAGCGCTAGACCCTGATATCATCATGTACGATGAGCCCTTTGCAGGTTTAGATCCTATATCAATGGGCGTAATCTGCGATTTGATCCGTAGCCTTAATGACGCATTAGGTGCCACCTCTATCATTGTGTCGCATGATGTTAAAGAAACCTTTTTAATTGCAGATTATGTTTATTTTGTGGCAAATGGTGAGGTGGCAGCTGAGGGTACGCCGCATGATTTAATGCAATCTACACTGCCATTTGTGCATCAGTTTGTGCATGGCGAAAAAGATGGGCCGGTGCCATTTCATTATCCTGCTGCAAACTACCAATCTGAGCTGCTGCAACAAAAACAGTTGTTAAAAGCTAGCCAGTGCAAAAACATTGAAGTGAATAACTAAAAATAAATGATTAAATCAAAGCTATTGCTTAGTATTACCAATATATTACGCGGCATCGGTAAGCGGATGATTGAGCGTATTTGGCGCTTAGGTGCAGGCGCTCGACTTTTTTTCTTGACGATTATTTACTCGGGAGAGAGTTTCCGACGATTCCATCTGACGTTGCGCGAGATTTACTTTACCGGTGTAATGTCGCTACTGATTATTATAGTGTCAGCATTTTTTGTAGGGATGGTGCTTGCATTGCAAGGCTACAACACCTTGCAAAAGTATGGCTCATCTGAAGCGATTGGTGTTTTAGTGGCACTGTCGCTGGTGCGTGAATTAGGACCGGTTGTGACGGCGCTGCTGTTTGCGGGGCGGGCTGGTACAGCAATTACTGCTGAAATAGGTTTAATGAAGACAACTGAACAGTTGTCAGCTATGGAAATGATGGCAGTAAACCCAATTGCTCGCGTGGTTGCACCACGTTTTTGGGCGGGCGTGATTTCCATGCCAATATTAGCTGCCTTATTTTCCATGGTGGGCATTTTAGGTGGCTATTTAGTAGCAGTGCCTTTAATCGGGGTAGATGACGGTGCATTTTGGTCACAAATGCAGGCAAATGTAGATGTGCGAGCAGACATCGTCAATGGCGTGATTAAAAGTGTAGTGTTCGGAATTGCTTGCACTATGATTGCTTTATTCGAAGGATTTGACGCGCCACCAACGGCAGAGGGCGTGAGTCGCGCTACAACACGTACGGTGGTGATTTCATCGCTGACGGTATTAGGGTTAGATTTTGTTTTAACGTCTTTCATGCTGGTTATATAGCGCATGAGGGTGTGTAAATTAAGAACGTGCAAATTGAGGGGATGTTAAGTGGATAGAACAACAATAGATTTATGGGTAGGGATTTTTGTGGCATTGGGTGTTGCTGCTTTGTTAGGTCTTGCCATGAAAGTAGGAAATTTAACTTCAAGTAAAATCGGTGAAACTTATAGCGTTACCGCAGCCTTTGAAAATGTAGGCAGCTTAAAACCGCATGCGCCTGTGAAAAGTGCAGGCGTAGTAGTGGGCCGCGTAGATAATATTACGTTTGATGCCAGCACTTATGAAGCGATTGTGAATATTAAAATTGATAAGCGTTATGCTTTTCCTAAAGATACCTTTGCTAATATTTACACTGCTGGACTCCTAGGTGAGCAGTATGTGGGTCTAGAAGCTGGTGGCGATGTGGACACTTTGAAAAACGGTGATAAAATCACACAAACGCAAGATGCGGTTGTACTAGAGAAAATGATTGGCCAATTTCTGTTTAGCAAGGCTTCTGAGGCTAAGGCTGACATTAAAGACACTGAACCTAAAGCTAAAGCGGCATCTGCAAGTAAGTCTGCGAATGTTAAGTCAACGGAATTGGGTGATGCACCGTTCTAAGAGTGGTGCGTTATAATGTGATTAACAAACAAGTATGCAACCTCTACCATTAAGTAATCAATAAAGGGTTTCAATGAAGTCATTTTTAAAGTTTTTAGTTAGTGCTAGTTTGCTTACAAGTTCGCTCGCATTTTTTGGTGCTGCAAATGCAGAAACAACACCTGACGCACTTGTGAAGCAAACTGCGGATGAAGTATTGACGATCATCAAAAATGATAAAGAGATACAAGCAGGCAATCAACAGCAATTATTTGCCGTAGTTGAAGCAAAGATCTTACCTAATTTTGATTTTGATCGTGTATGCCGTATGGTGCTTGGTAAGAATTGGAAAGCTGCAACACCTGAACAGCAAGCTGCTTTCCAGAAGGAGTTTCGTAGCCTATTGTTGCGTACTTACGCTACCGCACTCGGTAAATATAAAGACCAAGTCATTGAATATAAGCCTTTACGTGCAGAACCCGATGCAAAAAATGTAAGTGTGAAAACGCAGGTTTTACAGCCGGGTGGTCAGCCTGTTGCGGTTGATTACAGCCTTGTTAAAGCTGAAAATGGCTGGAAAGTGTATGATATTGTGATTGAAAGTGTCAGTTTGGTGACTAATTATCGTAGTCAGTTTAGCAATGAGATTCGCCAAAATGGTTTAGATAGTTTGAATAAAAAACTGGCAGAGAAAAACAAAGCAGCCGGGTTAACTTCAGCAAAATCCTAAGATAAATTGAATCCTAACTAATTTATAGTTGAAGTAAATCGATCAATATGACTAATATCACCCAGCAAGCAAATGAATGGCGTGTTTCAGGCGATGTGTTGATGGATAACGCCAACGCGATTTTGAGTCAAAGTAATGCATTTTTAATGGACGATGCAATTAAAATTGATTTTTCAGAGGTTACCGATGTAGATACTGCGGCACTCAGTTTGATTATGGAATGGAAGCGCCGTGCCATTGCGTCGAGTTGTAACGTGACCTTTACTAATTTGCCCGCAAATTTAACCAGTTTAGCGATGCTATATGGCGTGACAGATTTTATTCCAATAAGTACAAGCTAATTATTGGCATTTACGTATAGTTAATAGCTATTGTTTTTTGTGAAATTATCACCAAATATTAATCAATTCTGACGGCTTGTTCATGAACAAGCCGTATTTTTTTGAACGTACAGTTTCAACAATCCGATAAATAAACATGAAAGTCACATTTGAGTCAGCCTGCAATTAAAGTTAATGGCGTACATAAGAGTTTCGGTAGCCTGCATGCGCTTAATGGAATTGATTTAACGATTGAGCAGGGGGAGTTTTTTGCCCTGCTTGGCCCTAATGGTGCGGGTAAATCTACCTTAATCAGTATTCTTGCGGGTTTGATCAAGCCTAGTGCAGGCAATATTTCCGTGATGGGTTTTGATGTGGTGAATCAGTACCAGCAAGCTCGACAGTTATTAGGTGTTGTGCCGCAAGAGCTTGTGTTTGACCCATTTTTTAATGTACGTGAGATGTTACGGTTCCAAGCGGGATATTTTGGGCGTGGTCGTGAAAACGATGCATGGGTTGATGAAATCCTTGAAGGACTTGGCCTTGCTGATAAGGCGCATACTAATATGCGCAAACTTTCGGGTGGCATGAAGCGACGCGCACTCATCGCCCAAGCTTTGGCGCATAAACCGCCGGTGATTGTACTAGATGAGCCGACTGCAGGGGTGGATGTGGAGTTGCGGCAAATGTTGTGGGAGTTTATTAAAAAGCTTAATCGAGATGGCCACACCATTATTTTAACCACGCATTACCTAGAGGAAGCGGAAGCCTTGTGTAGTCGTGTGGGTATGATGAAGCAAGGTGAAATTGTTGCATTAGACAGCACAGTCAGTTTGCTGAATAAATTTGCAGGTAAGAACTTGCGTTTAACCTTAGGTGACGTGGCTTTGCCTGTCACCATACAGTCTTTGGTCCGTAATCAGGAGCAAGGAGTTTTCACCTTTGCTTTGAGCGACATGGCGCAAATTGAATTTGTATTATCAGTCTTACGTACAGCCAATATCAAAGTGATTGATATGCAATTGAGTGAAGCGGATTTAGAGGATGTTTTTTTGTCCTTAGTCGGAAAATCATCATGACCAGTCCAAAAACTACTAGCCAAGCAAGCTTAAACGCAACGTTTAGAGGGCCTTGGACATTACTTAAAAAAGAGTTGTTACGTTTTTGGCGGGTAGCATTTCAAACAGTAGCAGCGCCGGTAATTACAGCTTTGTTATATCTGCTGATTTTTTCACATGTGCTTGAAGGACATGTGCAGGTATATGACGGCGTACCCTACACGGCATTTTTGATTCCGGGCCTCATTATGATGTCGGTATTACAAAACGCTTTTGCTAACAGTTCGTCTAGCCTTATCCAGTCAAAAGTGATGGGCAATATTGTATTTATATTATTAACACCACTCACGCATTTACAGTTTTTTGTTGCATTTTTATTTGCGGCAATTATTCGTGGCTTAGTGGTTGGCCTATGTATTTATTTAGTGGCCATGTGGTTTATTGATTTGACCATTGTTCATCCTTGGCTGATATTTGCTTTTGCCTTGTTGGGTAGTGCTTTATTGGGTACGTTTGGAATTATTGCAGGTATATGGGCTGATCGGTTTGATCAGATGGCAGCATTTCAAAACTTTATCATTATGCCCTTGTCATTTTTATCCGGCGTGTTTTATTCCATCCATTCATTACCGCCTTTTTGGCAAAAGGTATCGCAACTCAATCCATTCTTCTACATGATTGATGGTTTTAGATATGGTTTTTTTGGTAAGGGTGACGTGTCACCGTTAATCAGCTTGTCTATCGTAGGCGCATCATTCTTAGTGTTAGCATGGATTACCCTAAAAATGTTAAAATCTGGCTATAAATTAAGGGCATAAGATTAAAAGGCCTGCAACTCATAGGCTTTAGTCTAAAAGGTGAAAATTAAGTGTTAAGTGCGCAACAGTTAGAAACATACATTACGCAAAATTTAGCTTGCGAATACATCAAGGTTTTGGGTGATGATGGCACGCATTTTGAAGCGGTTATCGTGAGTCCTGCGTTTTCCGGTAAAAATATGGTGCAACAGCACCAGCTGGTTTATGCCGCTTTGGGCGATAGAATGCGCGAAGAAATTCATGCGCTGTCGATGAAAACCTATACACCTGAGCAATGGCTACTTAGAAACTAGAACGAATTAAACGCAAAGTAAATACCCAATAAAAGTTAAATACGAAGTAATGGAGATACATAATGGATGCACAATCACAAATTAAAGAAATCGTCACCAATAACCCTGTCGTACTTTTCATGAAAGGCAGCCCGAAATTTCCACAATGTGGATTTTCCAATCTGGCGACACAAATCCTGGATGCATGCAATGCGCAATATTTTGCTGTGGATGTACTTGCCGACCAAGCGGTTCGTGAAGGTATCAAGGTTTACGCAAACTGGCCAACTATTCCGCAGCTTTACATCAATGGCGAATTTGTGGGTGGCTCAGATATTATGCGTGCCATGTACGAGAGTGGTGAGCTACAAACTTTACTAAATGCAGTTAATCCAAAGTCGGTTAAATAGTTGGATAAGTTATTGATAACAGGCGGCAATCGCCTCAATGGCGAAGTAACTATTTCTGGTGCAAAAAACGCCGCGTTACCAATTTTATGCGCTGCGCTTTTGGCTGAAACGCCTTTGCATCTGTCTAGCATTCCTGCACTAAAAGATGTGGTTTCAACCATTAAGCTGCTGGAACAAATGGGCGTTAAAGCCACCTGCAATGCTGATAAAGTGAGTCTGGATGCTAGCGAGATTCATACTAAAGAAGCGCCATATGAAATGGTGAAAACCATGCGCGCTTCTATATTGGTGCTGGGTCCATTGCTGGCACGTTTTGGTCATGCCCGTGTTTCGTTGCCAGGTGGCTGTGCGATAGGATCGAGACCTGTAGATTTGCACATCAAAGGTTTGCAGGCGATGGGAGCAGAAATTCATATTGAGCATGGGTATATTGAGGCGACAACGGCACACCTGCCTAATAAGCGATTACAAGGCGCACGCTATTACATGGATTTAGTTACCGTTACAGGAACTGAAAACCTGATGATGGCCGCCGCTCTAGCGCAAGGTACAACGGTACTAGAGAATGCAGCCAAAGAGCCAGAAGTTGTGGATATGGCGGAATGTCTCAATAAAATGGGCGCAAAAATTACGGGTGCCGGCACTGATATAATCACCATTGAAGGGGTAGATCGCCTTAGTGGAGCTGTGCATAATGTCGTGTGTGATCGTATCGAAGCCGGTACCTATATGGTGGCCGCAGCAATGACTGGTGGCGAAGTCAAGCTGCTCAATGTACGTGCAAATCTGTTAGATGCCGTCATTGAAAAACTGCGTGATGCTGGTGCTACCGTGACGAGTGATACCGATACGATTACCGTTAAAAGCGATGGCAAATTAAAGGCGGTTAACATCCGTACTGCACCACATCCAGCGTTCCCTACCGACATGCAAGCGCAGTTTATGGCCTTAAATACGATAGCCACTGGTGTGTCGAAAGTAACGGAAACTATTTTTGAAAACCGCTTTATGCATGTGCAAGAAATGCAACGTTTAGGTGCCGATATTGGTATTGATGGCAACACCGCCTTAGTAAAAGGAGTGGCGTATTTAGATGGTGCAACTGTCATGGCCACGGATTTGCGTGCCTCTGCAAGCCTGGTATTGGCGGGCCTGGTAGCCCGTGGAGACACTGTGATTGAGCGTATCTATCATTTAGATCGCGGTTATGAGAATCTGGAAGAAAAATTTACAAAATTGGGCGCGTCAGTTAAGCGCATTAAAGGTTTAACGGGTTAGTTGAATGTACACATTAAACAATGCTTTTGATGCGACGCGCGTATGATTACGATTGCACTCTCAAAAGGTAGAATTTTTGAAGAAACTACGCCATTGCTGGCGGCGGCTGGTATTCATGCGCTGGAAGACCCCGAATCTTCACGCAAGCTTATTTTGGCGACAAATCGTGAAGATGTACGTTTGATTATCGTCCGTGCGAGTGATGTGCCAACCTATGTGCAATATGGCGCAGCAGATTTAGGCATTGCCGGTAAGGATGTGCTGGATGAGCATGGCGGTGAAGGCTTGTATCAGCCGATTGATTTACAGATTGCCAAATGCAAAATGATGGTCGCGGTACGTGAAGATTTTGATTATTTTGCCTCGATTCGCAGCGGCGCCCGCTTAAAAGTGGTAACCAAATACGTAAAAACAGCGCGTGAGCACTTTGCGGCTAAGGGTATGCATGTCGATTTAATCAAGCTGTATGGTTCGATGGAGTTAGGACCGTTGGTGGGATTGGCTGATGTGATTGTGGACTTGGTTAGTACTGGTGGTACATTACGTGCCAATAACCTCAAAGCAGTAGAGGAGGTGGGAGATATCAGCTCGCGCTTAGTGGTGAATCAGGCCTCGCTCAAGCTCAATAGAACAAAACTGCAACCTATTATGGATGCGTTTTTAACTGCAATTGCGAATAAACAATCAATTTAAGTCACTAGACTTTAAGTACATGGGTTCAAGCATATGGGTTTAAATATTAAGGTTAGACGTTTTTCTACCACAGACATAGACTTTGATGACAAGCTGAAGGCGTTACTTGCATTTGAAACCGCGCAAGACGACAGCGTAGATGAGGTCGTGGCAAATATTCTTAAAGACGTCAAAAAACGTGGCGATGCTGCCGTATTGGAATATACAAGCCGCTTCGATCATACCAGCGCGACTAATTTAGCCGAACTCGAAATTAGCAAAGCTAAACTCATGGCTGCATTAAATGGCTTGCCAGCCAATCAACGTGAGGCTTTGCACGCTGCTGCAGACCGTGTGCGCAGCTATCACGAGAAGCAGTTGACGGCATCTTGGAGCTATACCGAAGCTGACGGAACATTGCTGGGCCAGCAAGTAACTTCACTAGACCGTGTTGGATTGTATGTGCCTGGCGGCAAGGCCGCTTACCCATCATCTGTTTTAATGAATGCTATTCCAGCTAAAGTGGCGGGTGTGCATGAGTTGATAATGGTCGTACCTACACCAAACGGTGAAAGAAATCAGTTGGTACTTGCCGCAGCTGCCATTGCAGGGGTGGATCGTGTATTTTGCATCGGTGGTGCGCAGGCAGTGGGCGCCTTGGCCTATGGTACTGAAACAGTGCCGCAAGTTGATAAAATTGTCGGTCCTGGTAACGCCTATGTAGCCGCAGCTAAACGTCGGGTGTTCGGTGTGGTAGGTATAGATATGGTGGCAGGGCCATCGGAGATTCTGGTAATTTGTGACGGTAAAACCAATCCGGATTGGGTGGCGATGGATTTGTTTTCTCAGGCAGAGCATGATGAATTGGCTCAGGCTATTTTGCTGTGTCCGGACGCTGGCTTTTTAGATAAAGTGAATGCGAGTATTCAGAAGTTAGTAGAAGAAATGCCGCGTAAAGACATCATTACGACTTCATTATCTGACCGTGGTGCGCTGATTCTCGTGCGTAATTTAGATGAGGCTGCTGAGATTAGTAACTATATTGCGCCTGAGCACTTAGAACTTTCAATAGATGATCCGCTAGCTTTCAGTAAAAAAATCAAACATGCAGGCGCCATTTTTATGGGGCGCGATACCTGTGAGGCTTTGGGTGATTATTGTGCAGGGCCAAATCACGTATTACCAACTTCCCGCACAGCAAGGTTCTCGTCACCGCTAGGAGTGTACGATTTCCAAAAACGCTCGAGTTTGATTATGGTTTCGTCAGAAGGCGCGCAGGTATTAGGCAAGGTTGCGGCGACACTGGCTTATGGTGAGGGCTTGCAAGCCCACGCACGTAGTGCCGAATATCGTTTGAAAAGCACCGTTTGAAAAAATGAGTCAATACTGGAGTGATATCGTACATAAGTTAACTCCTTATGTACCGGGTGAACAGCCAAAGCTAGCCAACTTGGTTAAGCTCAATACCAACGAAAACCCTTATGGTCCTAGCCCAAAGGTAATTGAAGCGCTGAAGCTTGAAGCGGCAGATACGCTACGCTTATACCCAGATCCGAACTCAGATGCACTAAAAGCTGCGATTGCACATAATTATCATTTAAATGCCAACCAAGTGTTTGTTGGCAACGGATCTGATGAAGTATTGGCGCACGTGTTTCATGCCTTATTGAAGCATTCCCAGCCTTTGCTGTTTCCCGATATCACTTATAGTTTTTATCCGGTATATTGCGGTTTATACGATATTCAGTATCAAACGATTTCGCTTAATGAAGATTTTTCCATCAATGTTGATGACTATGATCAGCCCAATGGTGGCATTATTTTTCCTAATCCCAATGCGCCAACAGGCATACCGCTGGCATTGGTGGAAATTGAAAAGTTACTACAGAAGAACACACAATCCGTAGTTGTTATCGATGAAGCTTATGTAGATTTTGGCACTGAATCCGCAGTTAATTTGATCAATCGGTATCCTAACTTGTTAGTAACGCATACTTTATCTAAAGCGCGTTCATTAGCTGGCTTGCGCGTTGGCTATGCACTAGGCGCACCAGATTTAATCGAAGCATTGATGCGCGTGAAAGACAGTTTTAATTCGTACCCAATTGATCGTTTCGCATCTGCTGGTGCAATTGCTGCCATGCAAGATGTCAAGTATTTTGAAAAAACCTGTCGCCAGGTGATTGCAACACGTGAGTCGCTGATTAAAGATTTAACGGATTTAGGTTTTGATGTGCTGCCATCTGGTGCAAATTTTATATTTGCTAAACATCAAACAAAAGGTGGCGCCGAACTTACTGCTCAGTTACGTGAAAATAGCATTATCGTGCGCCATTTTAAAACTCCAAGTCGTATTGCACCCTACTTACGTATTACAGTTGGTACCGATGCGCAGTCAGAAATACTAATTAGCACATTAAAAAAAGTCTTGTAAAAATTTACCGGAAATCCACTTAAAACCGCCATCCGGAGTACTTTTGGCGGCTATTTCAGTGATAAAATCGCACAAATGATTGAAAAATCATTGAAAATAAGCACGAAAAGTTTGAAACTTAGCACTAAGTGCGGTTATTATGTGCGTTATGTGCGTTTTGTGCACAATATAAAAATTATTTTAATTCGTATTTTAATCTAAGTAAATCACACCCTGATTTATTTTTAGTTGGAGGATGTATCGTGGCACAAACCCAAATGGCATTAGATTCATTAGATTTTGACGCAACAGTAGCTTTAGCAACCAAAGTTGCTCCACACGTGGACATTCTTGAAATTGGTACACCATGCATTAAGCACAACGGTATCAAATTACTAGAAACATTACGTGCAAAATTCCCAAACAACAAAATTTTAGTTGATTTAAAAACAATGGACGCAGGCTTCTACGAAGCTGAACCATTCTACAAAGCTGGTGCAGATATTTGTACAGTGCTAGGTACTGCAGATTTAGGTACGATCAAAGGCGTGATTGACGTTGCTAACAAATACGGCAAAAAAGCACAAGTTGACTTAATTAACGTAGTTGATAAAAAAACACGTACACAAGAAGTGGCTAAATTAGGTGCACACATCATTGGTGTGCATACTGGTTTAGATCAGCAAGCTGCAGGTCAAACGCCTTTCAATGATTTAGCGATGGTGGCTGGATTAGGTTTAGGCGTTGATATTTCAGTGGCTGGTGGCGTTAAAGCTGCTACTACACAACAAGTTAAAGATGCTGGCGCAACAATTATTGTTGCCGGTGCTGCTATCTACGGTGCTGCTGATCCTGCTGTTGCTGCTGCTGAAATCAGTGCAATTGCACATGGTAATTCTGCTAGTGCTGGTGGCGTTAAAAAATATCTACCATGGCTTATTGCAGCTGCTGTACTTATCTTGCTGGTTACTTTGCTTAGCGGCAAAAAAGAAAGCGCAGAAAAAGCTGTTGACGCTGCTCCTGCTGCTACAGAAATGGCAGCTCCAGCCGCTGAAGCTGCGGCACCTGCTGCCGAAGTGGCGCCAGCTGCTGAAGCCGCTCCTGCTGAAGCTGCAAAATAATTAACCTCTTAACAAACAGCTATTAATCAGCAATATTTTATTGCTGATTAATAGGATGTTAGGAAGAGTAATTAGCGCAAGCTAATGAATGTAAAGCCTAGTAAAGATAATTTATACATCTTGCTAGGCTTTGTTCTTTTCTGTGGTTTTATAGTATTTTTACATAAGACTTTTATACTGGCTTGGTATTAAGGCTTAGGAATAAGTGTTTTACATAAAAACGTTATTGGCTATGTATTTGGTTCGATTACATCTGGTTTAGGTTAAAATAGTACATCTGGTTTTTTTGATTTACACTTTTTATTCAAGTGATTTAATATGCGCTCCGCTGAAGTAATAAGAAATACCTTAGAAACACAAATTACTGTTGCCATCAATTTAGATGGTACCGGTGATTCTCAATTCAACACCGGCTTGGGGTTTCTGGACCACATGCTAGATCAAATTTCTCGCCATGGCATGATGGATATTCACGTGAATGCCAAGGGTGATTTACACATAGATGCGCACCATACTGTAGAAGACATTGGTATTACACTCGGCCAAGCCTTTGCTAAGGCGGTAGGCGACAAAAAAGGTATACGTCGTTATGGACATGCTTATGTGCCGCTAGATGAAGCGCTGTCACGTGTGGTGCTGGATATTTCAGGTCGGCCAGGTTTAGCGTTTGGTTGTGTGTTTACGCGCGCCGCGATTGGCGAGTTTGACGTAGATTTGGTGCACGAATTCTTTCAGGGGTTTGTCAATCACGCGAATGTCACATTGCATATTGATAACCTAAAAGGTCACAACGCGCATCACCAGGCAGAAACCATTTTTAAAGCATTTGGTCGCGCCCTGCGTATGGCTGTAGAGTTGGATTCGCGTATGGAAGGCATCATGCCATCTACTAAAGGAAGCTTATAATCCTTTACGGCGTCATTCTCAATAAAATGGCATCATTAAATAGCTCACACAAAACAGCATGGACAAAAAAATAGATATTGCGGTTGTTGATTATGGCATGGGCAATTTACGCTCAGTGTCTAAAGCCTTGGAGCATGTTGCGCCTTCCAAATCTGTGCTGGTCACCAGTAACCCGGAGGATATAGCAAATGCTGAGCGCGTGGTGTTTCCAGGTCAGGGTGCCATGCCAGACTGCATGCGGGAAATGGATGCACGCGGTTTACGTGAAGCGGTGATATATGCGGCCCAACACAAGCCATTTTTAGGCATTTGTATTGGTCTGCAAATGCTGTTTGAGCAATCAGAAGAAGGTCATGCTGCGGGTTTAGGTTTGTTCAAGGGCCGTGTTAAGCGTTTTGCAGCGGTTGATATGAAAGATAACAACGGTGACAAATTAAAGGTGCCGCACATGGGTTGGAATCAAGTGTATCAAACCCAGAACAGTCACACCAATGCCGGTCAATTGCAATCCCATGCCTTGTGGCAAGGGATTGCGGATGGCGAACGTTTTTATTACGTGCATAGTTATTACGTGCAGGCTGAGGATGAGGGCCTTACCTCTGGCTTTAGTGAGTATCCACATCGCTTTACGAGCGCGATTGCAATGAACAATTTATTTGCAGTACAGTTCCACCCGGAAAAGAGTGCTAGCGCAGGATTGCAATTGTTAAGCAACTTCGTTAACTGGGCACCTTAAATAGACTATACAACACTGATACAGCATTTTAGACACTAACTTTTTTACTTTCATATTTGATTATATTAAATCCCACTTATGTTAATTATCCCAGCAATTGATCTCAAAGACGGCCATTGTGTCAGACTAAAACAAGGCTTAATGGAAGAATCCACTGTATTTTCAGAAGACCCGGGCGCGATGGCTCGCCACTGGGTAGATCGTGGTGGCAAGCGACTGCATTTGGTCGATCTGAACGGCGCGTTTGCCGGTAAGCCAGTGAATGAGGTCGCGATCAAGTCCATTGTCAGTGCCGTAGGCGGCGATATTCCTATTCAACTAGGTGGCGGAATCCGTGATCTTGAAACCATTGAGCGCTACTTAGATAGTGGCATTAGTTATGTGATTATTGGTACTGCTGCAGTAAAGAATCCCGGTTTCTTGCATGAGGCTTGCTATGCATTCCCTGGCCAAATCATGGTGGGTTTAGATGCAAAAGAGGGTAAAGTGGCGGTGGATGGCTGGTCTAAGCTCACGGGGCATGATGTGATTGATTTGGCCAAAAAATACGAAGATTATGGTGTAAATTCAATTGTTTATACCGATATTGGTCGCGATGGCATGTTGACTGGGGTGAACATAGAAGCTACTGTAGCACTAGCGCAAGCGTTAACGATTCCGGTGATTGCTTCAGGTGGCGTCACTAATTTAGACGATGTACGAAAACTGTGTGCGGTTGCTAACGAAGGTATTATCGGTACGATTACGGGTCGTGCAATTTACGAAGGCACATTGGATTTCACCGCAGCGCAAAAACTTGCTGATGAGTTGAGTTGATGGGTTTAGCAAAAAGAATCATACCTTGTTTAGATGTCACTGCTGGGCGTGTGGTTAAAGGCATCAATTTTCTTGAACTTCGCGATGCTGGCGATCCTGTAGAAATTGCCAAGCGCTATGACGACCAAGGAGCAGATGAGCTTACTTTTCTAGACATTACTGCCAGTTCAGATGATAGGGGTTTAATTCTACATATTATTGAGCAAGTCGCTTCGCAAGTATTTATTCCATTGACTGTCGGCGGCGGGGTGCGCAAGGTTGAAGATGTGCGCCGTTTACTAAATGCCGGTGCCGATAAAGTGAGTATCAATACAACCGCAGTGTTGAATCCACAAGTAGTGGCGGATGCGGCGAGCCGCTTCGGCTCACAATGTATAGTGGTAGCAATCGATGCTAAAAAGGTAGACAATCAGCCTTATCAATGGGAAGTATTCACCCATGGTGGCCGCAAGGGTACGGGCATAGATGCCGTTGCGTGGGCGCGTAAAATGGTAAGTTTAGGCGCAGGCGAATTATTAATCACAAGTATGGACCGCGATGGCACCAAAATTGGCTTTAATAATCCATTAAATAAAGCAATTTCAGATGCGGTTGATGTGCCGATTATTGCCTCAGGTGGCGTCGGTAACTTGCAGCATTTGGTAGACGGTGTCAAAGACGGTGGTGCAGATGCCGTGCTTGCCGCCAGTATTTTTCACTACGGTGAATACACGGTTAAACAGGCCAAAGAGTATATGGCACAATACGGAATAGAAGTCAGGTTATGAATTGGTTGAATGAAGTGCAGTGGGATGCGAATGGCCTAGTGCCGGTGATAGCGCAAGAGCGTGATTCTGGTCGCGTACTGATGTTTGCATGGATGAACCGTGAAGCTTTGCAACTGACCTCTGAAACAAAGCAAGCGGTATATTGGTCGCGTTCACGCAATAAGTTATGGCGCAAAGGCGAAGAGTCCGGTCATGTGCAGCATGTATATGAGATACGACTTGATTGCGATGAGGACGTGATTCTCATCACGGTAGAGCAAGTCGGTGGCATAGCTTGCCACACCGGTCGGCATAACTGTTTTTTTAAGAAACTTGATAATGGGGATTGGCTGGTAGATCAGCCTGTCATTAAAAACCCAGACGAAATTTACAAACATGAATGATACATTGAGCCGTTTAGCTGAATTGTTAGAGCAACGTAAAAATGCTGACCCACAGTCATCTTACGTGGCTAAACTCTATGCTAAAGGCATGGATAGCATTCTAAAAAAAGTGGGTGAGGAAGCGACCGAGACCATTATTGCTGCAAAAAATGGCGATCTAGAGCATCTGATTTATGAAACGGCAGACCTCTGGTTTCATACTCTGGTAATGTTGGCACATGCTGGATTAAAGCCGCAAGATGTCCTGGATGAGTTGGCAAGGCGTGAGGGACTTTCTGGAATAACTGAGAAAGCATCGAGAATCGAACAATGAGCGCAGACTGTATTTTTTGTAAAATTATAGCTGGCAACATTCCATCAAGTAAGATTTATGAAGATGATGAGGTCATTGCCTTTCATGATGTTCATCCAAAGGCTAAGGTACATTTTTTAATTGTACCTAAAGTCCATATTGAGAGTTTAGCCAGTTGCGGAGCGCGACATCAGGCCTTGTTAGGTAAGGTGTTGTTATTGGCGCCCAGTCTTGCCAAAGAGCAGGGTTTGGCAGGCTTTCGCACCATGATCAATACCGGGCGTGATGGTGGGCAAGAGGTTTTTCATGTTCACTTGCATGTGTTTGGTGGCGATCAATTGCCAAAAACTTAACATTATATTTAATAATAAACATTATAAGCAAAACTATATTTTAGGAGAGTCAACATGGGTTCATTTAGCATTTGGCATTGGTTAATTGTATTAGTTGTTGTAGTGTTGATATTCGGTACTAAAAAATTGCGTAATATTGGTAGCGATGTTGGTGGTGCAGTAAAAAACTTTAAAGACGCGATGGGTGAGGAGAAAGGCGCTACTGATGCGCCTAGGCTCAATACCATTACAAAT
The DNA here is from genome assembly GCA_002429455.1 of Methylotenera sp. UBA6020. GTDB lineage: Bacteria > Pseudomonadota > Gammaproteobacteria > Burkholderiales > Methylophilaceae > Methylotenera. The sequence goes on from DIZU01000004.1 coordinate 16,042, forward strand.
GATACAACACCAGATCTGATAGAAGCTGACGTGGTTGAGGTAAAAGCTGCACCTAAAAGGAAAGCGCCGACTGTAAAAAAAGCTACTACACCTAAATCTGTAGTATCTAAACAAAAAGCTGCAACGGCCAAAAAAGTCGTCGCCGCAAAACCTAAAGCAACCAGTAGTACCAAGGTGAAATAGTGCTTATATATGCAATCAATCTTAGTCAGGCGTAATCATCGTGTTTGATGTATCTTTTTCAGAACTGGTTGTTATCGCAGTTGTGGCACTGATAGTGATTGGCCCAGAAAAGCTGCCGAAAGTAGCGCGTACGTTGGGTGCGCTCACTGGTCGTATGCAACGATACATGGCGCAAGTCAAAGAAGAAGTGAGTCGTGAAGTACGTTTTCAGGAGTTGCAACAACTTCAGCAAGAGATCAAAGAAACAGCCAGCAAAACGCAAGCTAATCTTCAGCATCAAGCAGATGGCTTAACGCAAGAATTGAATTTTGAAGATGATGAAACAGCTAAAGAAGTTACTAAAGAAACTACCAATAAAGAATCAACATAACTAGTGACACCCACCGATAATTTTATTTCACACTTGATTGAGTTGCGCGATCGTTTGTTACGCATAGTCATTGGTTTTATTGTGGTTTTCATCGCATTTTTCCCATTCGCAAATAAAATCTACTCACTACTAGCGGCGCCATTGTTAAGCAAATTGCCTGCTGGTGGACAAATGATTGCCACTGCTGTTACCACGCCATTTTTTGTGCCAATGAAAGTTGCCATGATGGCTGCATTTATCGTCTCCTTACCGCATACGTTGTATCAAGTATGGGCATTTGTGGCGCCAGGGCTTTACGCGCATGAAAAAAAATTCATGATTCCCATGATAATTGCCAGTAGCTTGCTGTTTCTATCCGGCATGGCGTTTGCCTATTTTCTAGTATTTCCAATCATATTCGGTTTTATAGTAGGCACAGCACCGCAAGGGGTTGCGGTGATGACCGATATTGGCAACTATTTGGATTTTGTACTGACGCTGTTTTTTGCATTTGGTTTGGCATTTGAAGTGCCCATTGCAGTGGTCATGGCTGTGCGTTTTGGCTGGGTCACCACGCAAGCGTTACAAGAAGTCCGTGGTTATGTAATCGTGGGTGCATTTATCATCGGCGCAATCTTTACGCCACCCGATATTATTTCTCAGTTTATGCTGGCGGTGCCAATGTGGTTGTTATATGAGATCGGCATCCTTGTTGCAAAATTCACTAAGCAAACTCCAGAGTCAAAAATTTTGCCTCCTAGTCAGTAGATGCCGGCTTACGCTTTGTTTGCTTTGCTGCTAAAGACCTCTTCAAATCTGGCGAGCACAGTAGTTAAATAGAGGTCTTTTCTAGATTTTACTCTTTTGGAATCGCAGGTTTTGGTCGTTTACCGATTAAGACAGAAACATTGATGGTTTTTTCAGCGCGCGCAATCTTAAGAGTCGCCTTTTGATCAGGTTTTAAAACTGCAATTAAATTCAGCATGCTACCGCTATCCGAAACAGGTTTTCCTTCAATTTCTAGTAATATATCACCAGCACGTAACCCAGCTCTGTCTGCAGGGCCGTCTCGCAGTACGCCTGCAATCAATGCCCCTTGTGCAAGTTTGAGTTTGAATGATTCAGCAAGTTCAGGCGTGATATCTTGCGCTTCAATCCCAATCCAGCCGCGTGTCACGTTACCTTGAGTGATGATTTGCTCCATTACCTGGCGCGCCAATGTAGCCGGGATGGCGAAGCCTATGCCCATAGAGCCACCGCTACGCGAGTAAATCGCACTGTTTACGCCCACTAAATTACCGTCGGTATCAATGAGTGCACCACCTGAATTGCCAGGGTTGATGGATGCATCTGTTTGAATGAAGTTTTCATATATATTAATTCCTAAATGATTGCGTCCAAGCGCGCTCACAATACCTTGTGTAACGGTTTGTCCAACACCAAATGGATTGCCAATAGCTAATACTACATCCCCAACATTGAGTTTGTCTGAACTGGCAAAAGTAATCGCAGGTAAGTGTTCGGCATCAACTTTGATGAGCGCTAGATCGGTGTCTGGGTCTGTGCCTACTACTTTGGCCGACATTTTTCGACCATCAGATAGCGCAATTTCAATTTCATCTGCTGCAGCAACCACGTGATTATTGGTCAAAATTAAGCCTTGTTCACTGACAATGACACCAGATCCCAAGCTGTTCTCAGGTTGTGACTGACCGTCTAAGTCATCTAATTGATCCCCAAAAAATTGACGAAAGGTAGGATCATCTAAATATTTTTGATGTGGATTGGCTGGTGCTTTTTTACTGGTGAAAATGTTGACAACGGCAGGCATGGCTTTTTTTACCGCATGACTGTACGAACTCGCTAAATTGGAGTTTGCATTGGGCGCAACCTGTTTGACAACCACAGTCTGATCTTTATTGCTAAGCAAGTCTGGGGAAAAAATACGTAAAACGAAAAGTAATGCCATACATACCGTGGCGGCTTGTGCAAAAATAAGCCATAATTTTTTATGTAGCTGATTATTCATAGTCTGGGATGCTTGCCTTAAATATCGGGGTCTGGGATTGATACATTTGATTGTGATATAGGGTTATATAGTTAAAAAATCAATAGGGCAACCTGCAAAAGGTAACAAATGGTAAAAATCAACGAGTTAACACATTATACGCAACAACTGATGCAAGTTGAGC
>DIZU01000110.1:0-344 GCA_002429455.1 Methylotenera sp. UBA6020
AGTCACTATACACTGCATGGCAATGAATGAAAATTGCCAGAAGTGACTCAATACCCTTAATGAAACTTGCAATAAAAACCTGCCATGAATGATGCATTACTAGCAATCAACGATTATTTAACCAAGATCAAAAACTCGCGTGTGTACGACGTGGCTAAAATCACGCCGCTAGAGTTTCAACCTAACTTATCTAAACGCATACAAAATAATGTGCTGTTAAAACGTGAAGATATGCAGTCCGTATTCTCGTTTAAGTTACGCGGCGCATATAACAAAATGGCAAATCTGCCAGCCGATGTACTAGCAAAAGGCGTGATTGCAGCCTCGGCCGGCAACCATGCGCA
>DIZU01000110.1:477-4605 GCA_002429455.1 Methylotenera sp. UBA6020
TTCAGCTTCAAGCTGCGCGGCGCGTACAACAAGATGGCGCACCTGACTGCGGCGCAGCTCGAGCGCGGCGTGATCTGCGCCTCGGCCGGCAACCATGCGCAGGGAGTAGCACTGAGTGCGCAAAAACTAGGCTGTCGTGCCGTAATTGTAATGCCGACAACCACGCCGCTAATCAAAATCAACGCGGTAAAAAGCCGCGGTGCAGAGGTGGTGCTGTTTGGCGATAGCTACTCTGATGCCTACGCACGCGCACTCGAACTTGAGCAAGCTGAAGGCCTCACCTTTGTGCATCCTTATGACGACCCAGACGTCATTGCGGGTCAAGGTACGATGGCGATGGAAATTCTACATCAACATCCAGAGCCTATCCATGCAGTATTCTGCAGTGTCGGTGGTGGCGGTCTAATGGCGGGTGTGGCAGCCTACATCAAGGCGGTTCGACCTGAAATCAAAGTGATTGGGGTTGAAGCCAAAGATGCTGAAGCCATGACCGAATCGCTCAAGTTGGGCCACCGCGTGATGTTAGAGCAAGTAGGTCTTTTTGCTGACGGTGCCGCAGTGAAACAAGTGGGCAAACATACCTTTGCTTTATGTCAGCAATTTGTAGATGAAATGATCGTGGTGGATAACGATGCCATTTGTGCCGCTATTAAAGACGTGTTTGAAGATACCCGCAGTATTTTAGAGCCAGCTGGCGCCTTGGCCACGGCTGGCATTAAAGAATATGTCAAGCGCAACAATCTCAAAGGTGAAACTCTGATTGGCATTGCTTCGGGCGCGAATATGAATTTTGACCGTTTGCGTTTTATTGCAGAGCGGGCCGAAATCGGCGAAAAACGCGAGGCGGTATTAGCGGTGACCATTCCGGAAAAACCAGGTGCGTTTAAAACGTTTTGTCGTCTTCTAGGCGACCGCAATATCACTGAGTTCAATTACAGATATTCCGACCCTAAAGAAGCGCATATTTTTGTGGGCGTGGCGATCGCAGATCCCGCAGAGTCTGCCAAGCTGGTAGCCGATTTGCAAGCGCAAGGTTTACCCACGATTGATTTGACTGACAATGAAGTTGCCAAGCTGCATTTACGGCATTTGGTTGGCGGCCATGCGCCGCAAGCAGAGCATGAAATGGTGTTTAGATTTGAGTTTCCTGAAAGACCAGGCGCACTGATGAAGTTTTTAGATACTATGGGGCACGATTGGAATATCAGCCTGTTCCATTATCGTAATCATGGCGCAGACTTTGGTCGAGTGCTGGCAGGCATACAAGTGCCACCGGCTGACACGGCTGAATTTAAGGACTTTTTGAATAACTTGGGCTACCCGTATTGGGATGAAAATCAAAACCCTGCGTATAAACTGTTTTTAGGTTAACTTTAAGTCTATACAGCCACTTTTGCGATTTTGTATTCAGCCAAAGATTGCATGCGGTAATACCAAGCAACCGTTTTTATCGATTATTTTTACAGCTGATCAACCCCTCAACTAGGCGCACACAGCCCTGGATTGAACCTAAGCTCGTTTAGTGTGCCAAATCACCACAATAATGAAGTGTCATCGATTACTCATAAGGAGAAATAAAGAATGAAATTAACACATTTGGTAATTGCTGCTGCAGTCGGCATGTCGTTTAGTCTGAGTACAAATGCCGCTGATCGCGGTAAAGCCTATGTTTCTAATCAAGATGGCGGCGTATCAGTGATTGATTTAAACACGCTCACATCAACCACAGATATTGATGTAAAAGCAGAAGGCCCACGGGGCTTGGCAGTAAGTGATGATGGCAAACTACTGATTGTTGCTACACGCGAAAACGGCAATATTTCTGTGATTGATACCGCAACCAATGAAGTTGTGAAACAAATTCCAGTGGGTAAAAACCCCGAGTTCGTGCGGGTGCGTGGCAATTTCGCGTTTGTATCTTATGAGCCAAGTGCAAAAGGTGGCCCGCCACCAGCGCCGGGGTCTGCTGCCACTAAAGAAGCCGAAAGCAAAGATGCAGATGATGACAAAGAACCAGCGCGTATTGGCATTATTGATTTGAAATTAGGCAAAAAAGTACGTGAAATTGTAGGCGGCCCCGAAACTGAAGGCATTGAATTCAGCCTCGATGGTAAACAACTGGTGATTACCAACGAAGCAGATAACACCGTGACTGTGCACAACATGAAAACCGGCAAGCTACTTAAAACCATCAAAACCCATGAGTATGGTGACAGGCCGCGTGGCGTTAAAGTATCACCAGACGGAAAAACTTATGTAGTAACGCTGGAATATGGCAATAAATTCATGGTAATGGATAAAAACTTTAAGGTATTGCGCACCGTCGACACAGGCGTTACACCTTACGGCATAGCCTACGACCGCAAGGGTGAGCGCATTTTTGTTGCGGCTAATAAAGCCAAAACCTTAGAGGTGTACGATGCGAAAACCTTTGAAAAAATTAAAGCGATTCCGACAGGCAACCGTTGCTGGCACTTTAGTTTTACCCCGGATGACAAAGAGATTTTACTGGCTTGCGGCAAGTCAGATGCAGTATTTGTGATTGACGCAGAAAAGCTAGAAGTGACAAAACAAATTGAAGATAAAAAAACGCCTTGGGGTGTAGTGACTTATCCAAAATCAGTAGGTAGTTTAGACAAACCTTTATAGTTAACTTGCTCTATCAATCAAAAGCCTCGCAATGCGAGGCTTTTCTTACTTAACGTCTTATTCAACATTTAGCTTATCTAATATAAATGCCCATTCCTTTGGGTCAACTGGCGTGATGGATAAGCGGTTACCACGTTGCAATATGCGCATATTTGCCAGTTCTGGATATTCACGTAGTTCTTTTAGGCTAAGCAAACGTGTTTTATGCACCAACTTGACATCGACATTCAACCAGCGCGGGTTCTCCGGCGTAGCTTTTTCATCATAATATTTGTGCCCTTTTATAAACTGTAAGCGATCTGGATACGCTAGCTTACTGACCTCGGCAATGCCTGCGATACCCGGCACATCACAATTTGAGTGATAAAAAAGCACCCCGTCACCTAGACTCATTTGATCGCGCATAAAGTTTCTGGCTTGATAATTACGAATTCCGTACCAATCAACCGTTTGATTCGGAAAACTGGCCAAGTCATCAATCGATACATCCGTAGGCTCAGACTTCATTAGCCAATAGCGCATATTTCACCTTTATACTTTAGTTTTAAATTGGGTTTAATTTGGGTTCAATTTTGTTATGATTTACAGCATTGACTGTATCACAACCAGTAGCGCAGCGACTTTATCAAAAATAAGAGAAAATTTATATGGCAAAACCTCAAGAGAAAAACGTACTGGGCACGGCATTACAATTATGTAGCGCAGAGCCACTGACAGGCTTTACGCGAAGCGGCTGCTGCGAAACAGGCCCTGATGACCAAGGCAGCCATACCGTGTGTGTGCAAGTCACTGATGAGTTTTTGGCATTTTCAATTTCTCGTGGCAACGATTTAAGCACACCGCGCCCAGAATATGGTTTTGAAGGGTTAAAAGCTGGTGACCGTTGGTGCGTATGCGCTGCGCGTTGGCTTGAAGCGTCTGAAGCTGGCTTTGCGCCGCCAGTGATATTGGAAGCTTGTCATGCGAAATGTTTAGAAATCGTGAGTTTGGCAGATCTGAAATATCACGCGTTGAGGTAATACGGTTGAGCCAGTATTTGGCTTTCACTCAGAACAAGGTGCTTTAGCGCCTATGTTCTGTGGGGACACCAAGCACTGGTGTCCGTGGAATATATCTGCTAAAGCAGATTATTCACACGCCAAAATTAGGAGTTCTCCACGGATACAGCCTAGACCAGCATCCTGAACCAAAAAGGCTCAAGTGGTAAAGGCCTAGAGCGCATTAGGTACACCCGCCAAGAGGTTCTTAAAAGAGCCTTCAATTTAGGGCGCGCACACAACAACTCGAATGACCGAAACCGATGCTATAAACTAGTTCAAGGAATTATTAGCCTAAACCGCACCGCAGAGAACAAACTTTGAAAATTGGATGTTTTATAAATACTAAAACAAGTTGAATTGATTTTACTATTTTTAACTGGGTTTTGATTAGATTTGTACTAAAATTTTTATTAATTTGGCGCGCTCAAATTTGAAGTGC
>DIZU01000134.1 GCA_002429455.1 Methylotenera sp. UBA6020
ATGCAGTGTATAGTGATAGATGTTTGTAATTATAAAGAAAAAGTTAGGATTTAACTAAACATGGCGTATACACAAGACGAATTAAAGCAACAAGTAGCAAAAGCAGCGGTTGAGTATGTAAAAGGCGGCATTATTGGCGTGGGTACAGGCTCAACCGCTAACTTTTTTATTGAAGAGCTTGCGAAAGTAAAACATAAAATTGATGGTGCAGTAGCTAGCTCTGAGGCCACCGCACAACGCTTGCGCGGCCATGGTATTGAAGTGTTTGACCTTAACAGTGTAGATGGCATGGATATTTATGTGGATGGTGCCGACGAAATTACCGAACATCTGCACATGATTAAAGGTGGTGGCGGTGCATTAACGCGTGAAAAAATCGTGGCGGCAGTTGCCAAACAATTCATTTGTATCTGTGACGCAAGTAAACTAGTACCAGTGATGGGCAAATTTCCATTGCCAGTAGAAGTGCTACCAATGGCCAGAAGCTATGTGGCGCGCGAGCTTGTAAAATTAGGCGGCCAACCACAATTGCGCGATTTCACGACCGATAATGGCAACGTTATTTTGGATGTACATGGCTTAACTATTACAGACCCAATTGAATTGGAGTCAAAAATCAATCAAATAGTCGGTGTAGTCACCAACGGTTTGTTTGCGGCACGACCAGCGAATGTACTGTTATTGGCCACAGCTGATGGAGTTAAAACTTATAAAAAATAATGACTAACGATACAATTTGAAATATTGTTGTCATATTGGTTCAATATCATTAGTGATTAAAACGCTGTAATTAAAAAAACTCAAGGAAGCATAATGCAATCTGAACATACCTTTAAGCAGTATGACGCTGAATTAGAAGCTGTGCGTGCCAAAGTGCTTGAAATGGGCGGCTTGGTAGAGCAGCAAATTGTAAGCGCGCTAGAAGCGTTGGTAAAAGCCGACCCTAATCTAGCTAAAGAGGTGATGGAAAACGATCGCCGTGTCAATGCGCTAGAAGTACAAATTGACGAAGACTGTAGTCACATCATTGCGCGCCGTCAGCCAGCAGCAGGTGATTTGCGTATGGTGATGATGATGGTTAAAACCATTACCGATCTTGAGCGTATTGGTGACGAAGCCACTAAAATTGCGCGTACTGCACAAAAAATATTTGATGAAGACCGCATGTACAAAGCGCGCTTCAACGAAATTAAAGCGATGGTGGCTTTGGTGCGTGAAATGTTGCGTACAGCGTTAGATGGTTTTGCACGTTTGGATGTGAGCAAAACGGTTGAGGTCGCCAGACAGGATGAGCTGGTAGATGAGCATTTTCGTGCCGCTATGCGTCAGCTAATCACGTTTATGCTTGAAGACCCACGTACCATTTCCATGTCATTAGAAGTGCTGTTTGTGGCAAAAGCGATTGAACGTATTGGTGACCACGCTAAAAACATCGCAGAATATGTGGTGTATATGGTTAAAGGTAAAGATGTGCGCCACACCTCTGTGCAAGAGATGGAACGTGAGACTTTGCAGCCTTAGTGGTTTAGTTGATTGAAAACAAAAAGCGCCTATTAAGGCGCTTTTTGTTTTTTGGTTTTCTAGGACCGAGTATGCAACGTGCATTACGCTATGCTTGAAAGGAATCTGTCAGTGGTAACTGACGCAATTCAAAAAATCTAACTTTTCTCCGGAACGTAGCCACTCGCAGTATCTGCGCCATCACCAAAAAAATATTTCTCGGTTTGTTCACTCAAATACTTACGTGCGGCCGGATCGGCCAAGCTGAGGCGATTTTCGTTCACCAGCATGGTTTGTTGTTTTAGCCATGCGGCCCATGCCTCTTTAGAAACATGCATATAAATACGTTTGCCAAGTTCGCCCGGGTATGGGGGGAAGTCCATGCCTTCCGCTTCTTTACCTAATTTAATGCAATTGACTGTACGTGCCATAATTTACCTTTGTTTAACTGATGAATAAGCAACGCCATGAATTGGTGAGACTACTAATAGGCTAATCTATAGGCAGATGCTTAAAACATAATGATAGCGCATGTTAAAATCTATGTATTGAAATCTACAAGTTAAAATTTAGCTCATATAGTTAGAAAGCCCATGATGCAAACACCTGAAAATAAAAAAACAGACGTAAGTCCATTCAAAGGTAAAACAGGCCTGCGCCGTTTAATCAATGCTTTTGGTTATTCCTTGGACGGCTTTAAAGCCGCATTTGAGCATGAAGATGCGTTCAGGCAAGAGGTATTTCTCGCGCTGGTGTTGATTCCACTGGCGTTTTATTTGGGCAAAAACCCTATCGAACAAGCGTTGATGATCGCTAGTGTATTGTTGGTGCTGATTGTAGAGCTGTTGAATTCAGCGATTGAAGCAGCGGTAGATCACACCTCGACAGAGCGCAATGCGCTCGCCAAGCGTGCTAAAGACATTGGTAGTGCAGCGGTTTTTTTAGCGTTGATGATCGTGGTCGTGGTTTGGGGTTTGATGCTTCTTGGTTAGTCTATTTTTTAGGAGCGGTCTGTGACCGCTCCTACATCAAACCTAGATACTTACAAATTAAAAATCACTACGGAAGCCAATCAACACTGCACGTGCGCCTTGTGGTGCAATGTCTTTTAAAATAGAAGTATGCTCGCGAATTTCTTGGTTGAGCAGATTATTGGCCTTGGCAAATAGCTCTATATTCAGCTTGGTGGGCAGTTTATACGACACTAGCGCACTAACGTCGGTGTAGCCATCAGTTGCTAGCTCATTAGCTGCGGTACGGTTCTGGTCAAATGCATGCAGCACATCCATCCTCGCGCCAAAGCTATTCTTTTGATAATGCAAACCTGCGCCTATGCGTAGTGGTGCAATGCGTGGCAATGGGTCACCAGTTGTCAGGTTAGTCGCGCGTACATAGTCACCGCTTAGGTTTAAATTCAAATGATCGTCTAGCGCAAACTTACCGGTTGCTTCAAAGCCTTTGAAGCTTGCTTCTACTGCGGTAAATTGTGCCACTGGTAAACCTGCTTGTGTGCTGCCGGTATCAAGTAATCCGATAAAGCTGCTAAAGCGGGTGTAGTAAGGCCCAACACTAAATGAGTTTTTACCGTCTTTCCAACGGATTTGTGCATCAATGCCGTTAGAACGTTCTTCCCCAAAATTGGGGTCGCCCACTTCAAATTGCCCGGTGGCAAGGTGTGCGCCATTGGCGTAAAGCTCAAAATAGCTAGGCGCACGCTCATTATGTGAAAGATTGCTGGCAAATGACCAAGTCGGGTTCAACGTATAAATTCCACCAAGTGCGTAGCTGGTTGGGTTAAAGCTGCTATTTTGTGCAGGGCCAAACTTAGCATTGGCACTAGCATCCACAGTGGCATGTTCTGTGCGGCCACCAAAACTTACTTTTAATTGGTCTATTGGTAATTCCTCATATACATAGAGTGCTTGGGTTTGTGTGTTGGTGCTAGGGACAAAGGCTTCTTCACCTAATGCCTCAAAGGTGGTGTTTTGAAATTGAAATCCTAACACGCCGCTTATACTGCCAAGGCTGGTATTGATAGGTGTATGACCCGCTTCAAGTGAGCCTTCAATCCCATGGTTTTTGAAGGTAGTACCAACAACGCCGCTTTCCAGTTCTTGGTGTTCATAATCGGTATGAGCTAAGCGGATTTTCACACGGTTGATAAGGTTGCCTAGCCCTAATTTATCTAAATCATGAAATTCGGAGGCAATATCCCAACGCTGGCTCTTCATATCAATACGCACGGCTTCTTCAGCCACGGTGCCATAGTTATTGTTAAGTTCTGAGTACGATGCACCCAGATAACCGTGATCAAAAGTGAGCGATGCGCCAATTGCACCGCCATCGCCATTAGCACTGCTATTCACCAGCTTGCCACTATTGATACGCGGCGTGCCATCGAACTCACTTTTTCTGCGTGATACAGCAAACCCAGGAATATCTAAATCGCTGGTTTTGCGACTATATGCATCACCATGAATAGCCAATTGGCCATTGCCAGCATCAACCACGCCCGCAACATTGCTTTGACTATCTGGGCCGCCCAAGCGTGCTTCGGTTCGGCCCGTAATACCATCTAATTTTTCGGTTGGAATACGATGGTCAATCGCGTTAACCGCACCGCCAACGGCACTGCCGCCATATAGTAGCGCTGCAGGGCCGCGTACCACATCAATTTGTTCAATAATTAATGGGTCAATGGAGACGGCATGGTCAAAACTTAAGCTGGATGCATCTAAAACGCCAACACCATTTTGCATAATACGCACGCGCTCGGCGTCTAGCCCGCGAATCACCGGGCGTGAAGCATTGGGGCCAAAGTGGGTTGCACTGACACCGGGAATGCCATTAAGTGTATCGCCCAAGGTGCTTTCGCGTTTGAGCGATAATTCACGACCGTTCAATACAGAAACAGGCACTATGAGCTCTTCCGAACCTAGGCCTAACGGGTTGCCAGTCACGGATACTGAAGGCAGGTCGATGTTAGTCGTGGCTTCGTCAGCAAACACTAGCGGGCTGGTAAGTGCTGTGATAATGCTCAGAAATATGGATTTGTAATATAAAGCCGGCTGCAATATGCATTGCAGCTTGTTGGTTTTGTTATTCATGAATGCCTCGCAAAACAATAGTAAAGGTAGCCAGACTGACTGTAATTTAAGGCTACAAATAGTGCAGGCACTAGTTTTAGTGCTGCAAATAACTAAGGTTACGCTGAGATAGGCGGCGCGCGGGCTTTGTAAGTGCGAGGTTCAACGTATGTGTGTGTTGGAGGGTTAGTGCTAATTTGCAGATTAGTAGTAACAACAAGCGATATCGCTGCAGGCGCGCTTGATATGATGTTGCCCAGTTCTGCATAACTTACACATTTTTCGCAAACTGGGTTGTGTGGCGTTGGGTCGTTATGACCATTTTTATTATTTTGGGCCGGACTTTTGTTGAAGTCTTGCTGTTGTTTCTGTGCTGATGCATCTGAGTAGTGCGAGATTTCATGCGTCATGGCACCAATTTGGGCAATGCCAAATGATGTAATGAGCAAGAAAGAAAATATTAAACGATGCAACATGATTGCATTTTAGCAGAAAAATAATTCAATATTCAGCAAATAAAAAAACGGCCGACTAGTCGGCCGCCATATGCGCTATAACTTGGTGTTTAGCTAGCGAAGTTTGCGCTAGCAAAACCCCAGTTTGCTAAAGAAGCTAAGAATACTTCAACGTATTTAGCACGTGCGTTACGGTAGTCAATGTAATAAGCATGTTCCCATACATCAATCGTCAACAGCGCTTTATCACCTGTTGTTAGCGGAGTGCCGGCAGCACCCATGTTCACGATATCGACTGAGCCGTCGGCTTTTTTCACTAACCATGTCCAGCCAGAGCCAAAGTTACCAACCGCTGAGGCTTGAAATGCTTTTTTAAACTCTTCAAATGAGCCCCATTTTGCATTGATAGCCTCAGCTAATGCCCCAGTAGGAGCGCTGCCGCCGTTAGGCTTCATGCTGTTCCAAAAGAAGGTGTGGTTCCAGACTTGTGCTGCGTTGTTGTAAATGCCGGCTGCAGATTTCTTGATGATTTCTTCTAAACTGGCGTTTTCAAACTCTGTGCCTTTGATAAGGTTGTTTAAATTAGTCACGTAAGTTTGATGATGTTTGCCGTAGTGAAACTCAATGGTTTCTTCTGAAATATGCGGTGCTAAAGCGTTTTTAGCGTAGGGTAGGGCTGGTAAAGTGTGTTCCATGGTAAATTCCTTTTTGAATTGAAAATGTAGATATCCTGGCATTACTTCAACTGCAAACAAATTACGTTCAGTTTTTCTCGCAGTTTATTTTTATAACAATTAGCGCTTGTTTCATTTTTGGAGCTGATTTTTTCTTCACTCCTATTTTTTTCTAGCTCTAGGGTGCGCTTTGTCGTATATGGTGGCTAGATGTTGAAAATCAAGGTGCGTATACACTTGTGTAGTGCTAATGTTGGCGTGACCGAGCATTTCTTGCACCGCGCGTAAATCCTGGCTGGATTGCAGCACGTGGGTGGCAAAGCTATGGCGCAGTAAATGCGGATGCATGTCCGAGTTAATGCCTTGTTTGATCGCCCATGTTTTCATGCGGTATTGCACTGCCCGTGGCGTAATGCGCCGCCCTTGTTGCGTCACAAACAGCGCTTTTGGGTTTTTGTCGTCAATGACGATCAGTGCACGCCGTTGCATCCATAGCCGAATGGCATCACTAGCGTGACTGCCCATGGGCACAATGCGGGTTTTATTGCCTTTACCGGTGACGGTGACGGTGCCTTCGGAAAAGTCCAGCATGTCAATATCCAGATTTACCAATTCTGCCAAGCGTAAACCTGAAGAGTAGAACAACTCTAAAATGGCATGGTCACGCTGATCAAGCAAACCGTCACCCTGGATATCTACAAATTTAACCGCTTGGTCCACAGAGAGTGCTTGCGGCAAGGTTTTAGCCGATTTTGGTGCACGTAAACCCATCACGGGGTTTTGTGTAAAACCTTTTTGATGGATCAAATAATCATAAAAGCCACGCCATGCGGAGAGTGCGCGCGCAATAGTTTTGCCACTCAAGCCGCGACTATGCAGCGTGGCGATATAGCGTCTAATTTGCGTATTTTGCACAAGCGCTAAATTATTATTTTCTACACTGTTATTTTTCAGGCCAGCATTTTCAACCAGAGACATTAATAGTTTGATATCTCGGGCGTAGCTTTGGCAGGTGAGCGTGCTTAAGCCACGCTCAAAGGTTAAATGCTGAAGGTAGTTATCCAGATAGTTCACGCTAAGATGATTCATTGTTTTTTCATCTTGTTGCAGAAAGCTAAATAAAAATCTTTAAAGATAAGCTACCAACGCCGCACTGACAAGTTCGCCTATGCGTTTAAGATACATCGTTCCCGCGTTGGCTTTAAAGCGTTGCTGGTCTGTTGAGCCAAGGATCAGTACACCAAACGCCCGCTTTTTATCCTGTTCCTTATAAAGAGGGATAAATGCAAATGATTGCAAATGGTCACCCAGTAAATCATCGGCGAAAGCTGGTTTTGCACCGCAGAAAGGCGCATTCAAAGCGATTGCCCAGTCGCTAAAAGCATCAGAAACTGGCGTAAAAGTTGCGTCTTGCGCTAAAGCGCTATCGCTGGGTTTTAGCCAAATGCGTAGTAGTGATTGTGTGACGGAAAAATCCTGCTGCATTTTTTCAGCAATCAGCTGTTGTAGATTACTGAAACTTTGATTCTCGATTAGCTTAATGCTTAAACCATGCACTTTGTTGCTAGTGGCATCGTTCTCTTCACCAAACTCGATCAATTGCGCCAACATGACTTCAATCACGCGAATTTTATCGCGTTGCGCTAATTGTTGCCGCTCAGCAAGCGAGATCGCGCCATTGCCGTGCGGACTGGGAAGATAGATTTCGGTGAGTAAACTAGCCTGTTTTTCAAAGAAGTCTGGATGGTTACGCAAAAAATCACTGACTTGATCAGCGGAAATGGAGGTGCCAAGATTAGCGTTGTTTGGCATTTGGTCATCTTGTAGCATGGTTGTCATTTTGTAAGATTGTCCTTTAATTACATCTATAGCTTATGCTAACGTTATTTCACCGGTAAATACGGTAACCGCTGGGCCCGTCATCATGACCGGAGCAGCGCCACCTTGCCATGCAATATGAAGCTCGCCGCCGCGTGCGGATACTTTGACCGGCGATACCAGCTGCCCCAATTGAATGCCGGCCACCACGGCTGCGCATGCACCGGTGCCGCAAGCCAGTGTTTCTCCGCTACCGCGTTCAAATACTCTTAACTTAATATGGTGTGCATCAATAATTTGCATAAAACCTGCATTGACGCGTTCCGGGAAGCGTGGATGCCATTCAATTTGACTGCCTAATGCCACCACTGGCGCAGCTTCCACGTCGTCTACAATTTGTACGGCGTGTGGATTGCCCATTGAAAGTGCGGCAATTTCTAAGTGATGATCGTTTACATCAAGCGTATAGCTCGTAGAAACGGCATCGGCAATAAAGGGTATATCACCAGGATTGAACCGAGGCGCGCCCATATTTACCGTCACCAGACCATTTTCTTCCAGTTTTGGGGTAATGATGCCGCTGGCCGTTTCAACGCTGATTTCACGTTTTTTTGTTAACTGTTGATCGGCGACAAAACGCACAAAACAGCGCGCACCGTTGCCGCATTGAGCCACTTCACTACCATCGGCGTTAAAAATACGATACTTAAAATCAGCAATGGTTGAAGTTTCAACCAATAATAGCTGATCAAACCCCACCCCAAATTGGCGGTGTGCCAGTGTTTTGATTTGTTGCGCAGTAAGTTGAATGGATTGGCTGATAGCGTCGATGACCATAAAGTCATTGCCCGCACCCTGCATTTTAGTAAATTTTAATTTCATGTATTTATTATAAATTGCTGCAGCAGTTTGTTAACGCTTTATTACACTTATTTATGCTTATTGTTTAATTAGTTAGGTAGAATATATACCTAGACATTGAGCTGATTTTCATCCTTTAGCCTTTAGTGATGGAAGCCATTTCATTTTTATTACCAATTTTCAAACTTCATAAGTTGAAATTTCCCCCAAGGCGCACAATGAACGATTACCTTTTTACTTCAGAATCTGTTTCTGAAGGTCATCCAGATAAGCTTGCAGACCAAATATCCGATAGCATTTTAGATGCAATTTTAACCCAAGACCCGACTGCCCGTGTAGCTGCTGAAACTTTGGCGAATACTGGTTTGATCGTGCTGGCAGGTGAAATTACCACCACTGCCAATGTCGATTACATTAAAGTTGCACGCGATGCGATCAAGCGCATCGGTTATGACAATACAGAATACGGCATCGATTATAAAGGTTGTGCCGTATTAGTGGCGTATGACAAACAGTCGCCCGATATTGCACAAGGCGTGGATGGTGCCCATGATGACCCGCTGGATCAAGGTGCAGGTGACCAAGGCTTAATGTTTGGCTATGCGGTGGATGAAACCCCGCAATTGATGCCATTGCCGATTTGGCTAAGTCATCGCCTGATGGAACGCCAAGCACAGTTGCGTAAAGATGGCCGTTTGCCATGGTTGCGGCCAGATGCTAAATCACAGGTGACCGTGCAGTATGTCGATGGCAAACCGTACAAAATTGATACGGTGGTACTGTCTACCCAGCACTCACCAGAGATGAGCCTGGAAGCGATTCGTGAAGCAACCATTGAAGAAATCATCAAGCCAATGTTGCCCAAAGAGCTGATCAAGGGCGAGATTAAATACTTGGTAAATCCAACTGGCCGCTTTGTAGTCGGCGGCCCGCAAGGTGATTGCGGTCTGACTGGCCGCAAAATCATTGTCGATACTTACGGCGGTGCAGCGCCCCACGGCGGCGGCGCTTTTTCAGGTAAAGACCCGTCAAAAGTTGACCGCAGTGCAGCCTATGCTGGGCGCTATGTGGCTAAAAATATCGTGGCTGCCGGTTTGGCCTCACGTTGTTTGGTGCAAATAAGTTACGCGATCGGCGTGGCGCGGCCGACTTCAGTGATGGTGGAAACCTATGGTACGGGTAAGGTATCGAACGAGGTATTGACACAATTAGTACTTGAGCATTTTGATTTGCGCCCCAAAGGCATTGTCAAAATGCTGGATTTATTGCGCCCAATCTACGCGAAAACCGCAGCTTATGGTCATTTTGGTCGTGATGAACCTGAGTTTACGTGGGAAGCCACTGATAAAGCCGCGGCATTAAGAGCTGCTCTTTAAGACCAATTATGTTAACAATGCCATTGTTAACACTGCGGAAACAATACGGTCATAGCCGATGCTAAAGGTTGTTGCTACAAAACAAGTGCGTTTAGGGATGTTTGTCCAAGAGTTGAAGGGCGCTTGGATAGACCATCCTTTTTGGAAAACATCTTTTAAATTAGAAGACCCAGCCGATTTAAAAAAGCTTCAAGCCAGTGGCGTCAAGCAAGTCGTCATTGATACCGCTAGAGGCCTAGATGTAGCTGAACTGGATGCGCCTGTAGATGTGCCCGCGGCTGAAATAAAGACCACGTCTAAGCCAATCCGTATTTCTGCAATAGAGGAGCGTGAGCGTGCCAAATGGGTAATTAATGCCTCTAAAAAAGCCGTCATTTCTATGTTCAATGACGTACGCATGGGCAAAGTAGTCAACGCAGAAGCCGCTATGCAATGTGTGGATGACATAGCTGCTTCGGTTGCACGCAATGAAGGTGCGCTAATTAGTTTGTTGCGCCTGAAAACCAAAGACGATTATACCTATATGCATTCGGTGGCTGTATGCGCCTTGATGGTGGCATTGGCCAGAGGGCTTGAATTGTCTGAAGCCGAGATCAAACAGGCTGGGCTGGCTGGCTTGCTACACGACATAGGCAAGGCCGGTATTCCTCTAGAAATACTCAACAAGCCTGCAGCACTCACTGATGAAGAGTTTACCTTGGTTAGATTACATCCTGAACGGGGGCATGCGTTATTGTTGGAGGCTGATATTACCGACGAAGTGGTCTTAGACGTGTGCCTGCATCACCATGAAAAAGTGAATGGTATGGGCTATCCACACCAGCTGAAAGCTGATGAAATCAGCTTGTTTGCCAAGATGGGTGCGGTCTGTGATGTGTACGATGCGATTACTTCCCATCGTCCCTACAAGGAAAACTGGGAGCCAAGCGATTCTTTACAGCGCATGGCGCAATGGGCCGATCATTTTGATGACAGGGTATTCAAAGCCTTTGTTAAAAGCGTGGGGATTTACCCAATAGGTTCCATGGTCAAGCTCAAGTCCGGGCGATTGGCGGTAGTGATAGACCAAAGCCAGAAATCTTTATTGACGCCGATAGTGAAAGTGTTCTTTTCAACCAAAGCAAAGTCGCGTATTCCGATGGATGTGCTGGATTTGTCCAAGCCGGGTTTGCAGGACGTAATTATTGGCCATGAGAACCCGCTACTATGGGGGATTAATGACGTTGATAAAATTTGGAGTTAGCCGTGTTTGCCGGATAGTGAGATTTTTCATGGGATATTGGTCAGCAAAAAAATATCGCGTATAATTCAACCGTTCCGAGGAGCGTTGCGAGAGCGGTATTTAAAATACACACTCCCAGGCTTGGACAATGTTTTAACGACGCTCGCCATTATTAACCGTGCCGGGCATGGGATACGGGTGAGATAAGCGTTAAAATATCTGTTGTTTTACACACCCACTTCCCTCCGGTCACACATTCAAGGAAATGCAACATGAATACTGTGACTGATTTGAAATTCAAAGATTACATCGTGGCTGATATTAGTTTGGCTACGTTTGGCCGTAAAGAAATCGCTATTGCCGAAACAGAAATGCCAGGTCTGATGGCGATTCGCGAAGAGTTCGCAAAGGCACAACCACTTAAAGGTGCGCGCATCACCGGCAGCCTGCACATGACGATTCAGACTGCAGTGCTGATTGAAACGCTAAAAGATTTAGGTGCAGAAGTGCGTTGGGCATCGTGCAATATTTATTCTACGCAAGACCACGCAGCCGCTGCAATCGCCGCTGGTGGTACGCCTGTATTTGCCATTAAAGGCGAAACACTCACAGAATACTGGGATTACACGCACCGTATTTTTGAATGGGCTGCAGGCCAAGATGGTAAGCCAGTATATTCAAACATGATTTTAGATGACGGCGGCGATGCCACATTGCTATTGCATCTTGGTACGCGTGCTGAAAAAGATTTATCCGTCATCGCAAATCCAACGTCAGAAGAAGAAGTCTGCCTGTTTGATGCGATTAAAGCAAAATTAAAAGCTGACCCAACTTGGTATTCAACACGCCTAGCCAACATTATCGGCGTGACAGAAGAAACTACCACTGGCGTGCATCGTTTGTATCAAATGCACAAAGAAGGAAAATTGGCATTCCCAGCCATTAACGTGAATGATTCTGTGACTAAGTCTAAATTTGATAATTTATATGGTTGCCGTGAATCATTAGTTGATGCGATTAAACGCGCAACAGACGTGATGGTGGCAGGTAAAGTGGCCGTGGTAGCGGGGTATGGCGATGTGGGTAAAGGTTCTGCACAAGCTTTACGTGCGTTATCGGCGCAGGTATGGGTAACCGAGGTTGATCCTATCTGTGCACTACAAGCGGCAATGGAAGGCTACCGTGTGGTAACGATGGATTATGCTTGCGAGCATGGCGATATTTTTGTGACCGCGACGGGTAATTACCACGTGATTTCGCATGATCACATGGCCAAAATGAAAGACCAGGCGATTGTCTGTAACATTGGCCATTTTGATAACGAAATTGATGTGGCATCACTGGAAAAATATGAATGGGATGAAATTAAGCCGCAAGTGGATCATGTGATTTTTCCTGACGGTAAAAAAATCATCCTGTTGGCCAAAGGTCGTTTGGTGAATCTAGGTTGTGGTACTGGGCACCCAAGTTATGTGATGAGCTCAAGCTTTGCCAATCAAACCATTGCCCAAATTGAGTTGTTTACACAAACTGCCAAATACCCAGTTGGCGTTTACACCTTGCCTAAGCATTTGGATGAAAAAGTTGCGGTGTTGCAATTGAGGAAACTTAATGCACAACTTACTACCTTAACTGATGAGCAAGCGGCTTATATTGGCGTGCAAAAGCAGGGTCCTTTTAAACCGGACACTTATCGCTATTAATCAATATTGTTGCAATTGAGCTAAAGGAAGCCACATGAAAATATTGGTTGTATGGCTATTGAACGCGCTAGCGCTGTTGGCGGTGGCCTATGTTGTGCCTAACATTCATGTGGCTAACTTCACCACAGCACTGATTGCAGCTTTGGTTATTGGTTTAGTCAATATGTTGATTAAACCAATTCTCGTGATACTCACTTTACCTATCACTATATTAACGCTAGGGCTTTTTATTCTGGTGATTAATGGCGTATTGTTTTATGCCGTAGGTAATTGGTTGCAGGGTTTTGAAGTGAGAACGTTGTTCTCAGGGATTGTTGGTGCCGTGGTTTACAGCGTTCTTGCATGGTTGCTGGCAGCAATCGTTATTGATGATAAAAAAGAAGAATAAATGAATATGAAAAATACGGGGATAAGCTTTGAGTTCTTTCCGCCTAAAACTGCGGACGGCATAGAAAAGCTGCGCGAGACACGTGCTCAACTGGCAAAATTTCAGCCAGAGTTCTTTTCTGTCACCTTTGGTGCAGGCGG
>DIZU01000182.1:0-676 GCA_002429455.1 Methylotenera sp. UBA6020
CTTGATGCTCTTCGCCTGGTAATAGGCCCATTCATCAGATGCCTGTGCTTGGCTAATCACAGATTTGGTCGAGAATCATCCACCTTTAAATGTTGAGAGTGTTGCGCAAACGGCAAATATCACGGTCGTCAACGCCAAATAGTTTAACCAAGCCTCTTTCTTTTCTTCTGCCATAAAACTTCCCTTAAGTTGATAGATCCGTGCTAATTAACTGTGCCTATTATTACGTATGTCGTCACCAGCATAGTGCTGCTACCTTTTGTTCATTTAAATAATCTTGCAGGGAATAACAGCATCTTCATTAAACCCATAGACTGAACACATGCGATGATAGCCATCAGCAATCACAACCTTACCATTGTTTTTGTCTCTTACCAGCAGTAATGGCGATAGTGACTGACTATTCAAGATTTTCTTTTGATTTTGTTTTCACATGCGAATTGCTCACGCCCAATAAAGATAGGCTGGAAGCTCTGAATATATCTTTGGCTTTATAGGCAGACATGCTTGCCTGCCTGAGTTGCTGTGTAAAGTCAGCGGCAGTTTTTGCATCATAAATCAGGCTCAAGTAAGACTCTGCAGCAGGATAGTCATGTTCTTCAGGTTCACCCAACCATTTGATGACAGGGGCTGTTTTTGTTTTCGATTTAGTTACCATATTGTTATCCTCTTGGAT
>DIZU01000182.1:716-4274 GCA_002429455.1 Methylotenera sp. UBA6020
TTTTAACGTTTTAATTTAACTAGAATTAAACCTTACTTTTGTAACATTATTTACCAGCTGGTGCTACTTCAGCTGCTTTTTCAGCGTATTTACGGTGATGTTTTTTTGCAACTTTTGCTGGTGCAGCTTTAGTTGCATCCGCTGCTGGTGTTACTGATGTAGGTTCAGCAGCTTTAGTTGCCTCTGCTTTTACTGGCTCAGCTGTTTTAGCTGCATCAGCTGCAAATGCCGCTGTACCTAATGATAATGCAAATGCACCAGCGAATAGTGTCGTTAAAAATTTGTTCATTTCAATCTCCAAAGAATAAGGTAAAGGTAAGCCTTGCGTAAAATATGTCTGGTTGAGATTTGTTAAAAACTTTGTCTGTCACCATGGAATGTATCTTAATAGCGCGAAGCTGACGTCAACCTGATAACATTGGCTTTTCTGTTGTATCAATGACAGGAGGATGTACTCAATTTATTTATGAACGTCTTTTAGGACATCGCTAGTTTTCTATGAACCACGCTTGGTTGGCCATCATTTTCATCATCAGGTCATGAAGTTCCGGGCGCGATTTAATAAGGCCCTG
The DNA here is from genome assembly GCA_002429455.1 of Methylotenera sp. UBA6020. Classification (GTDB taxonomy): domain Bacteria; phylum Pseudomonadota; class Gammaproteobacteria; order Burkholderiales; family Methylophilaceae; genus Methylotenera. Next base: position 1,289 of record DIZU01000182.1, read on the forward strand.
ATGGTGTGCTCCTGTTTGGTAATTAGGACCAGTCATCGCTACCGCCACCAGAGTTATCATCCCAAGATGAACTGTCTGCAACACCGAAATCTGATCCACCCATATCATCTTGGTTTAAATAACCATTATTAGCCTGGGCTTCATTGATGAAGCCATTATTACTACGTTCACCATCAGTAAAATGATGCATCAGTGCCTCCCCAGCCACCATGCCAGCACCAAGTGCAGCACCTGTTGCCAAGCTACCCATAATACCTGAGCCCATTCCTCCACCAGCAGTTGGAGCCATCATTGGTGCTGCATTAGCTGCATATGACTGAGGATTAACATTTGCGTTACCAGGATAATTATTTGCCGGCATTAAAGGCGGATTGCGACGAGTCATCCATTTTGCGGCTAAATAAATAAACGCAATTAACCCTATCATTAAAAAGATCATTCCCCATGGCGTTCCGCTGTTACTGGAGGACTGATAGCTTTGATTACTCATTGATTGCGTTGCTGGTTGGCTGGTTGAGTGGGTTGAATATATTTGTGCTTTAAGCTTTTGTAGTGCTTGTGGCTTGACAAAAGACAATCCTGGCTGTAAGCGCTCAGCTGTATTTAACTCGTCTTGAGCAGCAGAAAATTGACCTTGCTTTGCCTTTAATTCAGCCTCGAACATAATGGGCTTTGGCACTGTTGGGGTGGTCGTGAAGTACCTTGTCCATCATAGATTGCGCTTCATTAAATTTACCAGCTTCAGCCGCAAGGTAAACCTGATGCATAGATGCATCATCAGCGGCAAAGGCTGGTGCCGTAAAGGAGATTACTAAAGCTAACGCTGTAAACTGGACAAAAGACTTTGCTGACATTGGGTAGATCCTTTTAAAATATCAGACACCAATATTGCGATGATCTGAGAATAAATCAAGAGGCGCAATAAAAAACTCGCTCAAAAACGAGGGTGTACTGAATTTTGTGTAAGTAGCGGTTAATTACTGCTGAGGCATCCTCTCCTCAAATTGAATAGTAAACCTATTAAGTGCAGGTTTCCAATCACGCAGTGGCATCGTCCATTTCTTGCTGATGTTAATCAGCGCCAAATAGAACAATTTCATCACAGACTCATCGTTCAGTGAGGTATTGCTCCGCTTCATCCATCGTTGCTGCCGTATAGTGCTTTGGTGAGCTGTTTGAGAAGACCATTCTCACCAATCAGATCTTCTGGCTTCTTGTAGTTCGATAGCAGGCTATCAATTAAATCGTTGGGTAAAGCTTTTGGTAAGGTCATTTTTAATCCATTTTTGAAAATAGCAGTTTCCTGCAAAATGACTACTTACACAAAATTTCTGACACCCCCCTGAGCAGATCTGCCTTAAGCACGTTTGCTCGTTCCAAGCATTCATCGAAGCTCAGATTAAATTCGATTTTCTCAATTGCGTCGAACACTGGCAACATGATGGATTTGCGTGACTCGCATTGATTGGTGAATATCTCGATGTTCTTTACGAATACGTCACGATTATTCAATATCTCGCTGTAGTGATGCTCTATCACGATTGCGAGGTCGAGCAGGTCTCGTGGGGTTGCTCTGTCGCCACGATGCCAGATCTTCTTTGCCACAATCTCAATCGGCGTTTCCAGTAGGATATTTCTGCCAAGCACCTCATGTTCTTCGAAGGGGTTCTTGGTTAGTGTAGACGAAGCAACGAAATCGATTTCTCCCTCAGGCAGGAACAGCTTCACGTAATCAGCAGTATCTTTGTATTCGGAAGTAATATCCTCTCCGCGACCACCGATCCTAGGGTTGATGTAACCCAGAAACTGTGGGTCAGGGATAAAAATGTCGATGTCCTTGCTCTTACGGTGGGCATAGTGGAACATGAGTACTGTGCCTCCACCTAGACTCCAGCGCGGAATGGTGAAACCATCGGCGGCAACCGAGTCAAAAAGGCTATACGCCTTCTCAAGAAGGGTTATCCATGGACCATCTGGAAAGTTTAGCTCGGGCTTAGCCAACAGCATTCCAGAACTTGTTTGGCGACTTGATCTCAGTTGCAACGTGCGCAAGGTTCTTCCAGACCAACTTGGCATTGATATTCTTCTTGGCAGAAAGTTGCTTGACGGCTCCAGCAACCAAAGAGGTTGGTGTTTCGTCAATCAGATGCATCACCTGTCCTTCAAGTCCCGGCTGGATTTTTCCGCTCAGCATGAATTTTTCCAGATCAGACACTGACATGGATTTTTTGTAGCTTGTATTGATGTTACTGAGTGTTACTTTAACGAAATCCATCTTCTTTCCAGTCGAGAACATTGGTGTGCCGATAATTTCAGCAATCTCAGAGAGCTTTATGGCACCTATGTCGCCAACCTTACCCCTTTCCAGATTGACAATTGTTACCCTAGAGACGTGCGAGGCCTCGGCCAGCGCCTTTTGACTCAGGCCGCATGCCGTTCTCTCCTTCTTGATAATTGCACCAATCGTTAAAATATCCATGTCTAATACTATAGCGCTGCGACAAATTAAAGTAAAGCTTACTTTACTTTATAATGATTGATATTGACCGAACTAAATCGAATTCTGTGGTTGCCATCAACCGCGTATACGGATATTCGTAATACGTGAACAACAGTAGCTTGGAAATAGAGAGAATCAATTTGTCGCGATCAGGGGTCGTTGTAGCACCAATGGAAAAAATGCAGTAACAGATCAGCCTGTACTTGTAGGCACGTTTCACTACTCTATTAATTACTAGCACTATAACTAAAGTTGATCTTGTCAGGTTGGCGTCAGCTTCGCGCTATAAGATACATTCCATGGTGACTGATGAAGTTTTTAACAAATCTCAACCAGATATACTTTAGCACTAGATTTACTTTACTTTAATTTTTTGGAGATTTAAATGAACAAATTTTTAACGACATTATTCGCTGGCGCATTCGTATTATCATTAGGTACAGCAGCATTTGCAGCTGATGCAGTTAAACCAGCTGAACCGGCCAA
>DIZU01000002.1:0-240 GCA_002429455.1 Methylotenera sp. UBA6020
AGCATTGGGGTAACGACCTTAAACTTTTCCGCATAAAGTCTGCGGTTTTCAATTACATGGGCTTCGTCGTTCCATGCCGTCATGCTGGCTGCTTGCACCGCTGGGTTCATCGCACAGCCATGATAGGTACGATAGAGCGCAAATTTCTCAATAATCTTTTCATCGCCAGCTACAAAGCCTGAGCGCATGCCCGGTACAATTTGAGCGCTTGGATAGGGAGCTAAAAATAACGAGGTTTTT
>DIZU01000002.1:576-858 GCA_002429455.1 Methylotenera sp. UBA6020
AATGGTTTTCCACTGCGCTAAGGTCATCACCTTGCCGGACGGATTGCCGGGGCTACACACATAGACTAATTGCGTGCGATTCAGGACATCGACCGGTACGCTGTCAAAGTCCAGCGCATGCTGATTCTCAGGCAATGTGTTGAGGAAATAGGGCGTGGCACCGGCTAAAAATGCTGCACCTTCATAAATTTGGTAAAACGGATTCGGTGAGATGACAACAGGGTTTGGCTTGGATTTATCAATAATCACCTGCGCAAATGCAAACAGCGCCTCGCGGCTGCC
>DIZU01000002.1:1011-2343 GCA_002429455.1 Methylotenera sp. UBA6020
CAAACAGCGCCTCGCGGCTGCCGGTTACTGGCAAAATAGCAGTTTCAGGGTTTAAGGCAAGCACATCATAACGGCGCGAAATCCAATTGGAAATCGCTTCACGTAGCGCTAATGAGCCTATAGTTGTAGGGTAGCTCGCCAAACCAGCCAGATTATTGACCAGCGCATCTTTAATTAGCTGCGGTGTGGCATGTTTAGGCTCACCGATGGATAAGTTAATTGTAGAATAATCAGGATTAGGCGTGGTACCTTTGAATAAATCGCGTAAGCGCTGAAAAGGATAGGGTTGTAGTAAATTAAGATTTGGATTCATAGACGTTATTGTAATATAGCGCACGAACTAACCAAAGTCCTTAGCTCAGCTTAAACCAAGGTGTTCGTCACAAAGTGTGTAACACAAATAAAAACAGTGAGTCACGTGGGCTTCAAAGTAAACAAAACTATGATCAATCAATCAAAAAATCAAGCTTCCAGCCACCATATTGCCGTATTTGGCTTGTTGTTCGGTGCGCTGTGCTGGGGCATCATCTGGTTCCCATATCGCATCATGTCAGAGGCTGGTGTATCCGGGGTTGCCTCAAGCTTTTATACCTACAGTATTGCAACGATTATTGCTGGAATTTACTTCGCCAAGCATTGGCGCGGTATTTTTACATTGCCGACCAGTATTGTTTGGCTGAGTATCGTTGCTGGTTGGACGAATCTTAGCTACGTGCTAGCGGTGATTGATGGCGAAGTGATGCGTGTGATGCTTTTGTTTTATTTATCACCGCTATGGACACTGATATTGGCGCATTTTTTTTTAAAGGAAAAAACGCATTTGACGGGTTATCTCGCCATTGCAGTATCTCTGCTGGGTGCATTTATTATGTTATATAACCCACAAGTCAGTAGCTTACCGCTACCTAGAAATACTGCAGAATGGCTAGGGCTGTCTTCGGGCATAGGATTCTCTCTGAGTAATGTGATCACGCGACAATCCACCCACTTAAGTATTCGCGCAAAATGTTTTGCCGTGTGGATTGGCGTATTGGCTGTGACACTTATGTTTATGCCTTTTGTAAAAGAGACCTTTCCCGCACCAAGTTTTTTTAGTTTAACCAATTGGCTGGTGATGTTGTTGATTGCGATGTTGCTGCTGGCGGCAACCCTGCTAGTGCAATTTGGCGTGACGCAAATCAAGGCGACACGCGCTTCAGTACTATTTTTGTTTGAATTAGTGGTTGCCGCAGTAGCCTCATATTATTTGGCGAATGAAACAATGAGCATCAACGAATGGATAGGGGGCGGCTTGATTGTGCTTGCAGCAATATTTGCAGCATTCAACTATAC
>DIZU01000002.1:2504-2700 GCA_002429455.1 Methylotenera sp. UBA6020
TATTTGCAGCATTCAACTATACCGACTAGCGGTTTAAAAATTAGTCGTTTAAACTAAAATTAACTGCCAAAGCTGCTGGTACGAGCGCCTTCTGCGGCAAAACGGATTTTTAGCGATAAGTCGTTGCGTGAGTCGGCGTTTGCCAGTGCTTGTTCTTCACTGATTTTATCGTTGGCAAATAATCGAAATAATGACT
>DIZU01000002.1:2800-10833 GCA_002429455.1 Methylotenera sp. UBA6020
TTTCTTTCATTTCGCTCATTTTTTGTTTTTGAATCAGCTCCGCGACGTACGGTGTGTTAATCAGGACTTCCGTCGCGGCAACACGTTTGCTTTGTTTGCCCGGAATTAATCGTTGAGAAACAATTGATACTAAGTTCATTGACATACCGAGTAACAAACCCGCTCGACCGTCTTCAGGAAAAAACGAAATTACGCGCTCAAGCGCCTGGTTAGCGTTGTTAGCGTGCAATGTAGCCAAGCACAAATGACCGGTTTCAGCATAAGCCAAAGCATTTTTCATACCGTCCATGTCGCGCACTTCACCTATCAAAATAACATCAGGCGCTTGGCGCATGGCATTTTTAAGGCCGTTTTCAAAAGATAAGGTATCAATACCTACTTCACGTTGGTCAACTACCGACTTTTTATGCTGGTGTACAAACTCAATCGGATCTTCGAGTGTGAGGATATGGCCATTGCTGGTTTCGTTACGGTAATCGATCATGGAGGCGAGGGTGGTGGTTTTGCCAGACCCCGTGGCACCGACCACTAAAATTAAACCACGCTTACGCAATGTCAATTCCTTTAACACTGAAGGTAAGCCTAGGCTATCTATTGACGGGATATCAGTTTTAATATGGCGAATGACCATGCCCACTTCGCCGCGCTGTTTGAACACATTGACGCGGAAACGCCCAGTATCTTTTTTGCTAATGGCAAAATTGCATTCTAAGGTGGATTCAAATTCTTTGACTTGCTCTGGACTCATGATTGAGTAGGCGATTTCTTTAATCATGCCAGGCACCATGACTTGGGCATTGATTGGTAAAGTGTCGCCTTCGACCTCAATATGAATAGAAGTCCCAGTACTAAAAAACAGATCAGAACCACCTTTATCCAACATGAATTTTAATATAGGGGTAATATCAATCGCGGCCATGTTGTTGTCCATAAGGAGTTATCTGAATCATTGGAATCGCATGCGATTCAATTTTTTGTGACTTTAGCATACAATTTTGCACAGTTCGCTAGCTTTGTAGCTAGTCTTGTATGTTGTTAAGGTAATGCTGCCATATTGCTTGATAAGTATCTTCAAGCGATTGGGTAAAAAGCGTAGTATCAAACAGCGCTGAGGTCATTTTTTCAGCTAGTAATTTTTGCTTCATAGCAACGAGAGCAGCAGGATTTTTAGAAATATAAAGAGCTTTACTTTCATACTCTTGCAGTGAGTAAGTGATAAGTTCAGTTAAGTCTGCAGCGTTTAACAAACTACCGGCTACGCGCGCTGCGAAGGTATCGCCCACACAGGTTAACACGGGTAAGCCCATCCATAAGGCATCGCTACAAGTGGTGTGTGCGTTGTATGGCTGAGTATCCAAAAACAAATCGGCATGAGCGTGGCGCGCAAGGTGGTCTGCGATGGCAACGCGCGGGGCAAAAACAAGGCGTTCTGCAGCTACGCCATGCACTACCGCTTCACGTATTAAGTTCTGCTTGGCCCATGTATTGCAATCTAATAGCCAGAGTACGCTATGAGGCGTAGATTGAAGTAAACGCATCCAAACGGCAAAAACATCCGGCGTGATTTTGAAGGTTTGGTTAAAACAGCAAAATACAAAGGCATTGTCCGGTAGCTGGCAGCTTTCGCGACTGGGCGTTTTGCCAATCGGTCGTTTGCGATCATTCGGTTGATAACAATGCGGCAATAAAGCTAGTGTTTCAGCGTAGTGACTAGAGGTGTGCGGTGGGCTGATGAAACTATCGCTCAGGATGTAATCGAATAAAGGCTGGTGATTGTTATCACCAAGGCTACCCATTGTTCCTGGAAAGCCCAGCCAGTTAACATTGATGGGCGCGGGACGCAACACAGCGATACCACTGCGACTGGTTTGGGTGAACCCAGTTAAATCAACCAATATATCAATATTACAGGCGTGTATCTTTTTTGCTGCTTCAATTTCCGACAATTGCCGGACATCATGAAACTGATCAAAGGCCTTTACCAATCTATCTCGGGCGGCACTCTTATCGTTAACGCCATATGAAATACCAATAATCTCAAATTGAGTTCTATCATGCAGCTCTATCAGTTCGCTTACTAAGAACGCAAGCGGGTGCAATCTAAAATCGGCAGATAAATAACCGATCCTGATTTTTTTAGGGGAGTTTTTTTTATTAGCAATTAGTACTGTGCGAGTTGTAAGATAGCTAAAGTTGAGTTGCTTGCCATGCGTGATCAGCTCGGCATAGCGATTATTCACCCAGTTATTCGCGCAGTTTTTTTGCTCTTCGGCTGTGGTAGTGGGCATCGCTAAAAAAGCGAATGGCGAGATTTGCGCTTGCGGGACAGTATTGACCCAACGGCGAATCTCGGCAACATCCTCTAGCAGGCCATGCCAATCGCATATATGCTGCTTTTGATGCACTAAATGCACTTTGGCATGGTAGAGCTGCGGGTTGATACTCAGGGCTTTTTTGTAACTTTCGATTGCTAAATCAAGCATGCCCAACTCGCGTTGTACATTACCTAAATTATTGTAAGCATCCGCATCATTGGGCGCATATTGAATGGCTTTTTGATACTGCTTGGCGGCTTCAGCCGGTTTGCCTAACTCACGCTGAGCATTACCCAGGTTGTAGAATAAAGCCGCATCTTGCGGATTGAAAAGCACAGCTTCTTGAAAGTAAGCTTCAGCTTGCGCGTAATTGCCAATGGCATGCGCTTGATTACCAAGAGATGATAGGCAGTGACATAGCGCCGCGCTTACGTCATCTCTTTTGGGAAGTGCACGCAGTATGCGTCGGTAGTAGCTGGCAGCTTCTTCAAATCGGGCAAGTGCGATTAAAGTATTGCCCAAATTAAGCTGCACGTCTAAATCTTTAGGTTGCAGCAAAATGGCCCGTTGAAAGCTTTTTAATGCGGCTTCTGGTTGGTTAGTAGCAGATAAGGCTAGCCCATAATTATTTAAATAATTGAGATGACGGGGATTGACGGCCAACGCCTGCTCAATATGCTGCACAGCTTCTACCGGGCGTTTGGTTTGATAGCACATAACGCCCAGCATATGCAATGCGTCAGCATGCTTTGGCGCCAAGGTGAGCACCTGTTGATACAGTGACTCAGCTTCTGAAAAATTACCTTCGCGATGTAGGCTAACAGCTTGGTGGTAGAGAGTAGTAACGCTTTGCATAGTATTTAATATGATCATTGTTTATGCAATTTTACATTAAGTACATAGCACACCAGACGCTATTATCAGATGGTGATTAAATGTTGCGCTAGCTGCTTCAAGCCAAGTTTACGCATGACAAATCGGTTAGGTTGCAACGCGTTGAGCACGTTGACTGGAACGGGCGAGGGAGCGCCGACAACCTCGCTGGCAATGATTTCGGCACACAGTGGTGCGGTTAAAAAGCCTTTAGCGCCATGCCCCGCATTGATATACAAGCCTGATAACCAGGGTAAATTTTCAGGTTTTTCATTATAACGAGGGGCGCTGGCGATAAGTGCATCGGCATCTAACAGTTGCCCGGCTACCGGCAGGTAATCCGCTGTTTGGCTGCGCCATGCCACACGCCCAGAGACAATATTTTTATGCAGGCTTTGATACAAGGTATTTGACATGGTGTTTAGCAGATTCAAATTACTCTCGTGGTCCTTGGCTCTAAGCTCTGCCTCATTGTCATGAGTGGTAAAAGTCGCCCCTAAATAATGCAAGCCGTTCATTGCCGGGCTAATATAACCCTCACCACACAATATGGTGCGCAGTTTTTCACTCTCGATATTGGCTTGTAAATAGCTTAATTGCCCACGTATCGGCACTAATGGAACACCTGAACTTTGGCTTAAATTGGCAGCATCGTTCGCGTTAGCAATTACCACAACATCCGCCTCGGCAATCAGCACTGAATTCGACCAAATTTGCCATGTATTGTGTGCCGTTTGTTTGATTTCAGTCGCATGCGTGTTGGTCATCACTCGAATATTATGATGCTGCACTAAAGCCTCAGCCAGTCGCGCGGTATTAATGCCGCCAGCATGCGGAAAATACAAGCCGCTATGCGTTAGCTTGACGCCCGCGATCTTACTTAACTCATCGGCATTTAATTGTTGGAATAGCGGCTGAAATTGGTCATCAGTATTGTTGGTGGTAGCCGATAATAAAGTATGCCTATCCTGCTGTTTCTGATCCATCGCTAGTTGTATCACGCCGCAAGCTTCATACTGGCAGCGCTCAAATCCTAAAGTTGTTAATAAACGTAGACTATGCAAATAGCCATACATATTAAGCTGTTCCAGTGAGGTGTTTTGACCCGTTAAGCGCGGATAAAGTACTGCTAACGGGTTGCCAGAAGCCTCACTGGCCAGTTGTAAGTTGCGCTCAATTAAGGTGACCTGCAAGCCTTTATTAGCCAGTGCATAGGCGCTGGACGTACCAGCAATACCACCACCAATCACAATGACCGTTTTGTTCCCCGGCTTAGTTTTTACTGTATTACTTGTAACGACACTGCCTTCGTAGTATCCCTTAAGCATTTCACGCTTATGGCCAAAGCCCGGTATTTTTTCTACGACAAATCCAGCATCTTGCAATGCGCGCCGTACATCACCCGCGCTAGTAAAAGTAGAAAAAGTGGTGCCGTGATGAGACCGTTTAGCCATTTGTTGAAATAGGGAAGCTGACCACATCTCAGGGTTTTTTGCTGGCGCAAAGCCATCCAAAAACCAGGCATCCACATTGGCTTTTAATTGCGGCAAGGTCTCGGCAACATCACCTATCAGCAAGGTTAAAGTCACGGTGCTGTCCGCGAATGACAGTTGATGAAAGCCGGGCGTGAACCATTGATATTGCCCAATTAATTGCTGACTATAGTTTACCAGCGTAGGCCAGTAGGCCAGCGCTTTGGTTAAATCATCAATGGTGAGCGGGTATTTTTCAGTACTTACAAAGTTCAGACAACTATTCTGCGGCGCACACTCTGTCCACAATTGCCAAGTGCTTAAAAAGTTAAGTCCAGTACCAAAACCAGTTTCAACAATGGTAAAGTTGGCATCATCAAGCGCGCTGAATCGTGCTTTTAAATCGTTTTGTGCTAAAAAAACAAACTGGGTTTCTTCCAAGCCATTTTCGGTAGAGAAGTAAATGTCCTGGTACTGCGCTGAGAATGGTTGTTCGTCTTTCCAGTTTAACTTGGCATAGCAAGCTTTATCACTGTCTGGTTTATTTACTGCGTGTGACATGTTTTTCGAGACCTTTGCACGAAAGCTATCGTGTACCTTTAGCGGCAATTTGCAGAACAGAGTGATTAGACATTTTTTGCAAAAATATTGGTTGGAATGTTGTCGATGCTGAATTGGTTTTTTTCTTCCCAATACTGCTTTAAACCTTCATCACCTTTCTTCTCGGCCCAGTCCGAGAGCAAATCCCGGTCACCTGAGTAGTCAAGATAAGGCACAGCCATTCCACAGGATGTTTGCACAAGCTCAATTGAGAGATCAAATATCTGGCGTGCACCAGGTAACGGATTGAAATGACCATACAGATCTTGCCAGTCATTATCATTCTGATGGATGACCTTCGCGGTTCCGTACAGGCGAAGAATGAGCGGAGGCCCTTCAAATGCACAGAACATGATCGTCATGCGCGGATCTTGCTGCACGTGGGCGGAGGTTTCGTTGCCGCTTCCGGTTACGTTAAGCCAGATTGCCCGATTATTATTTAAGACTCGAAAGGAGTCCATTCCCTTGGGCGAAACATTCACTCGACTATCCGTTGTTGCCGTACCTACAAAAAAAACCTTTTGCTGTGAGATGAACTCAATCAAATCGCTCAGAAAGAGCTTGGTATTGTTTGCCCATAACAACTCCCTGTCAGGCATCGCTGCATTTAGTTACTTTAAGACTTCGATATAACGATTCGAATTAGTTCCAAACCTTGCGATAGGCCGCCAACAGGCGCTGATGCATATCGCTACCTTCCATGTTTAATCCTAGTGTGCCTAGACCAAAGAAGCGTTCATCGCGATTAACCAGCGCCTGCGCTTGACGCAAAGCATCTGCGCCATAGAGTAGTTGCAGGTTGGACTCAAATGGCGCGGAGTCTTCAAGCTGAACCATCGCTTCGACGCAGCGGTAAACCCGCGCACGTTTTTCATCGAGCTGCCCAAACTGGCCAATCCAGGCACAGCCATCAAGGATGGCTTCTTCATCACCAATCGCTAATCCTAAAAGTGCTTTAATTTCGCCCACACGTAAATCAACCCAAGTGGTATTGGGGTCTGCGCATAGCCCAATTAAGGTGGTGACTGGCAATTCGTCAGCAAGGTCAAGCTCAAGAAAAGTTTCGAGTAGCTCGCTACATTCGGCTTCATTCAGTTCTGGTAAGCGCAGCATGGCAGGGCGCACCAGATTGCCAACGGTGTTGTTTTCCCACTGCAACTCTTCAACTGGATATATTTCAGACATACCCGGCACAAAAATGCGGCAGGCATATACACCTAAATGCGTGAAGTCTGCAACGTAAATGTCATGGCCGCTAGTGTGGATAGTATCGCAGCACCATTGATAATCTTCTTCAGTAGTTGTACCAAAATTCCAGTCCACAAATTCAAAATCCGGTGTGTTGCGTAAGAAATCCCAGCTGATCACACCGCTGGAATCCACAAAATGGATTTCCAGATTCTGAGAATCGGCGATTTCTTCCATATCAAAACCCGGTGCGACAAAGCCTTTAAGGCCATTGATGGCGCGGCCTTGCAGTAATTCAGTCAATGCGCGTTCTAGTGCCACTTCGAATCTTGGATGCGCGCCAAAACTGGCAAAGCAACCTTGGTCATCTGGGTGTAACAGCGTGACATTCATCACTGGATACTGGCCGCCAAGTGAGGCATCTTTGACTAAAATGCCATAACCCGCGGCTCTTAAGCCTTTAATGCCAGCCGCAATGCGCGGGTAGCGATTGATGACTTCTTCAGGCACATCTGGCAGGCAAAGGCCTTCGCGGATGATGCGGAACTTGATGTCGCGCTCAAAAATCTCTGCCAATGCCTGTGTGCGTGCCTCCATCAAGGTATTACCGGCAGACATGCCGTTACTCACATAAAGATTGCCGATAAGGTTAACGGGGAATAAAACGGTTTTATCATCACGCAAACGCTGATACGGAATCGCGCAAATGCCACGCTCAGCATTACCAGAATTCAAATCAATCAGTTGGCTAGCCAGCACGCCATTTTCCGGGTTGTAAAACTTTTGCAATTCAGGTGTAAGCAAGCCAGCAGGCCATTTATCACCTAACTTATCATCATTTATGGCAAACCATTGCTCATTCGGGTAATGCACAAAATCTTCGTTGGCGATTGTTTCGCCCAGATAAAAATGCGTCCAAAAATAATTAGTGCTTAACCGCTCAAAATACTCGCCAAGCGCACTGGCACGGGCGGCGAGTTGTGAAGCCCCTTTACCATTTGTAAAAAGTCGTGGGCAATCACGGTCAGTCACATGCACCGACCAAATATTTTCAATCTCATTCAACCATGAACGCTCTTCAACGTGAAAACCAAGCGCCTCTAATTTGCCTTGCAGCGTACGGATGGATGATTCGAGCGAGGCGTCTTTGCTAGGGATAAAGGTTTCTGTGGTGTTCATGGTTAAAGCTCTTGGGGGAAAGGGTGACAGAATATCATGGTGTCGTGAGAATGTGAAAAGTGCGCAACGCTTGGTTTATTTATCTTTCAATAGTGCGCGGCGGTATTCCTCAAGCTTTGCTTGGTAATTTTCTGCTTCGCCAAAATCCAAAAAACGTGCATAGCGAGCATGGGTGCCCAATATTTTTCGTGCGTGTTTGATTGGGCAGAAGTACTGTTCTGTTCTCGCCACAATTTCACTGATATAGGCAATCATGCCGCTGCCGTAAGCACAATAAGTGCAGTGAAATTTTTCGATAAAATTAAGGTAACTGAGATGCTGCCGATCAAATATAATGTAGTCGGCACGGCGCACTTTCTTGATGGCCATAAATCGGGAAACAGGTCAGTTGATAAAAACTGATAAA
>DIZU01000093.1:0-12482 GCA_002429455.1 Methylotenera sp. UBA6020
ACTTATTTCAGGACGGGTCATAGTCCATAAAAAAGCCCCAGTTAACTGGGGCTTTTTTATGGACTGCATTAATTAAGCATTTTCAAATCACTTTTGGGGGGCTTCAGGCTCTGTATCTTCAAAGTCATCTTTAATCAATTCTTTTGATCCTAAACCGTCCTGCACTAGGTTGGCGCGTCTTTGCAGGTAAGCGTCACGCATAAAGGCATAAGGGTCTAACGATGCTTCATCAACCAAGTCAGTTGCTGTAAGAAGTTCTGTGCGTTTGTCTATAAACTGCGCGGCACGTAGTTGATTATGCAGTCGAATCTGACCAATATTGTGCGTGTAAGTAATTGGGTCCGAGGTCGCTGTATCTACCACTAAGCCAGTTGCATCGCGTAAGCTAGATGGGCCAAGAAATGGTAATACTAAGTAGGCTCCACTGCCAACACCCCAATAACCTAATGTTTGACCAAAGTCTTCTTTACGACGTTCTATTTTATCCATACCGGCCACGTCAATAAAGCCAGCAAGACCAAATGTACTGTTAATCACAAAGCGCCCTGCATCAGTAAATGCGTAAGCCAATTTAAATTGCAGTAAATCGTTTAGTACGGTAGTGACCATGCCAAGATTGCTAAAGAAATTGTTAATACCAACGCGCACTGGGGTAGGCGCTACGGCCTTATAGGCGGTTGCAACGGGTTTGAAAATGGCTTTATCGGTGACATCATTAAACTTATAAATGCCGCGATTCATGCCTTCAAGCGGATCTTTGTTGGCTTGTGACGCACAGCCTGACAGCATGCCGAAGGCAAGCGAGCTAGCGATGATTACTGTTATTTTTGTACGCATTCAAAACCCCAAAATTGTGATCCTTGCTCAAATTCCATCATAAAATGCTGCTGATTGAAGCTGAGTCTATCGACAGAAAACCTGCGGTAACTTTAACCGAGCAAGGCTTGATTGTCCAGTATTTTGGTATTTATCATACAGTTTTGTTGTTTTTTACCAAATATAATTAGGTTCAATCGCCTAATCTGGTAATACCTCAATGTTGCCGGTCAGTTTATGCAAATAAACTGACAATTGATACTTGGGATTCAGTTTATTTTTTAATTAGCGAAGCCATGCCCGTGCCTGTAATTCCGTTGCAATAGCTAGTGATTTGCTTACTGGCAATATTGTCGTATAGGATCTGAAAATGTTCAGGACGCAGCATATGACTAGGTTGTCTCTGGCAATAATGTGCTCAGCTTTTCGTGTTGTGGTTATTCAGTAAGGCATGCACTGGATGTAACGTTGTTGGCTACTTGGCATATCGCTACAAATTCGTCCGCCCTTAGGGATGCGCCGCCAATGAGCCCGCCATCCACATCTGGCATGGCGAATAGTTCTGCTGCATTTTTAGCTTTTACGCTACCGCCATAAATAATACGCACCTTAGCTGCCGCATCTGCATTCCGGCGGGCAATGCGGTTGCGAATAAACTGGTGTACTAATTGCGCCTGTTCCGGAGAGGCCGTTTTGCCGGTGCCAATCGCCCAAACTGGTTCGTAGGCAAATACCATATTGAGTTGCATGGCTTTAGCAAACTCCTGCTCGCCCAATGTTGCCATGACTGCATCCATCTGACTTGCGACAATCACTTCAGTCAGTCCCGCCTCATGTTCTGCCAAGGTTTCACCTACACATAATATGGGAGTCAGGCCACCTTTAATCGCCCCGTCAAATCTGGCTGCCGCTGTCAGATTGGTTTCATAAAATAGGTTGCGTCGTTCAGAATGCCCTAGCAGTACATACGTGCAGCCTAGATCCGTCAGCATGTGCGGGGCAACCGCGCCAGTAAAAGCCCCTTGTTCGTGCTGGTTCACGTTCTGCCCACCCCAGGCGATATTGGTGTTGGTGAGCAGTGATCTGGCCTGAAAAAGGTAAGGGTTCGGCACGCAGACAACGTAATCAGCATTTTTAAAGTCTCGCAGGCCTTCAATGATGCTTTCAAGCAAGATTTGATTGCTCTTGATGTCACCGTGCATTTTCCAATTGCCTACTACAAGGTTACGACGCATGTTGTGATTCCTTCTATTCCTAGCCATTCATTAAGATTTGACAATCGCCTGCAACTCGCCGGCCTTGTAACGCTCTGCCATGCGTTCGCAAGGGATGGGTTTAATAGCGGCAGCTTGCCCGGCTGAGCCAAACGCTTCATAGCGTGCCTTGCAAATATCCCGCATGGCAGCTGTACTGACATTGAGGAATTTTCTTGGGTCAAATTCTTTTCTGTTTTGTGCAAAAAATCTGCGCAATGCGCCAGTAGACGCCATGCGCAAATCCGTATCGATGTTTACTTTACGTACACCGTACTTGATACCTTCGATTATTTCTTCCACAGGCACGCCATAAGTTTCACCCATGTCGCCGCCAAATTCATTGATGATGTGCAGCCACTCCTGTGGTACAGAAGATGAACCGTGCATGACCAAATGCGTATTCGGTATACGCGCATGAATTTCTTTAATACGGCTAATCGCCAGTGTTTTGCCCGTGGGCGGACGAGTGAATTTATAGGCACCATGCGAAGTGCCGATCGCAATCGCCAGTG
This sequence comes from Methylotenera sp. UBA6020, assembly GCA_002429455.1. Classification (GTDB taxonomy): domain Bacteria; phylum Pseudomonadota; class Gammaproteobacteria; order Burkholderiales; family Methylophilaceae; genus Methylotenera. The sequence goes on from DIZU01000093.1 coordinate 2,585, forward strand.
CATCCACCCCGGTTTGCCTGACAAAATCCGCAGCTTCTTCAGGGTCGGTAAGCATTTGTGCCCGACTTAATGCGCCTACGGCACCCGAGCCATCCTCTTCACCTGCTAGTCCGGTTTCTAGTGATCCGAGTACCCCAAGCTCACCTTCCACAGATACGCCTATAGCGTGGGCGAAATCGACGATTTTTTTGGTGGCATCAACATTGTATTGGTAGCTGGACGGGGTTTTAGCGTCCTCCATCAGGGAGCCATCCATCATCACGCTAGAAAAACCAGAGCGCATGGCCTGGATACACACGGCCGGTGAATGGCCGTGATCTTGATGCATGACAACGGGGATGTGCGGGTAAGATTCAATGGCGGCTAACACCAAATGCCGCAAAAAAGCTTCACCTGCATATTTTCGTGCGCCTGCAGAGCCTTGCAAAATCACCGGGCTATTCACTTCATCCGCGGCCTGCATAATGGCGTGAACCTGCTCCATATTGTTAACGTTGAATGCCGCAAGACCGTAATCGTGTTCAGCAGCATGATCCAGTAATTGACGTAATGAAACGAGTGCCATAATGTACTCTCAAATAATTAAAAAATCCGGTAGTGATGTTTTTGTTATTGCATGCACTGGTGCGACCTGGTCTGTATTGCCAGCTTACAGTGATAAGTCATGCGGGCGCCAGCGATAGTTATAAGGGGTATTCTGTCTGGATGCATACAAATTTTGCGTATCATTATATAGCACTTATGTCTTATATAAGACATATAATACATGAGATATAAATTATTTTAGCGCTATTGAGTTTAGTGCCTAAAATTTAGCATGATAAAAAGTACATATACTCATAAGCTAGGGGCAGTCATAATTATTAGGCTGTTTGGCTATGACTAACAGTGATAATTCAAACGAAAGCGGTTTAGCATAGCGCTTAAACATTCTTATACAGCGCCAGTGTAAGTTCGCGCTGGGTTGCGTGATCTACTACCGGAGCCGGATAGTCCCTACCAATCTGCAAGTTTAGTTCTTGCAAGCGTAGCGGCGTTATCAGCCATGGTGCATGAATTTCTTTGTCATTGCACTTCGTCAGTTCGGGTACATATTTTCGGATAAAATTCCCTTGCATGTCAAATCGTTCACTTTGGGTAATCGGATTAAAAATTCTAAACCAAGGTTGCGCATCGCAACCCGTACTCGCCGCCCATTGCCAGCCTCCATTATTGGCGCTCAGGTCAAAATCAATCAGTTTTGCTGCAAAATAATGTTCGCCCCAGCGCCAGTCGATCAGCAAGTCTTTTACCAGAAAGCTTGCTGCTACCATACGTAAACGATTATGCATAAAGCCTGTACTGTTGAGTTGTCGCATGGCCGCATCGACTAAAGGATAGCCGGTGTTGCCATCGCACCATGCCTGAAAAAGCGTTTTATCATTAGAAAATTGCAAAGTCTCAAACTCAGCCTTAAAAGCTTTACCTGATGCAACATGGGGATGGTGATGCAAAATTTGGAAATAAAAATCGCGCCAAATTAATTCGTTTAGCCAGGTTTGCGCTCCAACATTAGCGGCTAGTATTGCTTCACGTGCAAAATGGCGAATAGACACAGTACCAAAACGTAAATGTACCGATAAATAAGACACCCCTTTGACTGCTGGAAAATCGCGCGCATCTTTGTAGTGACTCATGCGCGTTTTGAAATTATCAAACAGGTTCAAGCCGCCTTGCATGCCGGTAGGGAGACGCATGCCAGATAAATTGGTGCGCTGGAAACCCATGCTTTCCAAGCTAGCCAATACATTTGTTGCAGGTTTTGCTAAATGTTGCACATACCTATCAATGGCATAAGGCTGCAGATAAAAGTCATTAACGGTTTTGAGCCACATGTTTTTATACGGGGTAAAAACGCCATAAGGCTTACCTGACATGTTTAACACTTCATCTTTTTCAAAAATAACTTGGTCTTTGTAATGATGAAACGCAATCGCATATTTTTGAAGTTGTTCAGCGACATGTGCATCGCGTGCCATTGCACAAGGCTCGTAGTCGTGATTGGTAAACACCGCTTCAACTTGCAGCGAGCGAGCCAGTTGCAAAATCTCATCTTGTGCCTTGCCATGCAATACGATGAGATCGCCACCTTTGGCTTGTAGCGCACCCTTTAGTTCACGGACGCTCTCCCAGATAAATTCCACCCGGCGATCAGCCTTGTCATGAAGCGGATCAAGAATATCTGTATCAAATATAAATGCGCAGAACACCTGGGCGGATTCTTTTAGCGCATAGAACAGAGCGGCATGATCGTAATCACGTAAATCACGTCTAAACCAAACAAGGGATTTTGTGTGTAACATGCACCAAGCCGCTAGCAATAAGAGTCGGCTTAGTTTAACAAATCCCTCACACTTTCATTTCGATACATTGAATTAACCAACATTTAATGAAAATGACATGCGATAGGCATCGTCGTTTACCCATAAATTTGAATCAATAGCACCAATTAATTTTTCACTACATTGGGAAGGCTTGCAAATAGCCATATATAGGATAGGTGTTGTTACCACACAAGTGGCAAGCTAGACTGATCCTCTTCAGTAGCTAAATTAAACGTACGAAATAAAATCCGCGTTAGCTTCTGGCACCGAACATATATTTTTTTTCTGCAGACGCTAAGTCTTTGATGGTTGATATGTCTAATAACCCCAACATATTTTGTAAGTCTAAAGAAAGTAAAATCAGTTCTTCATCTCCCATCGCATCTACTTTTTGAAAGACATCGGCGCTGTAGGTGCGATCTCTGAGCAATTTAGCAGGGTTAACTGCGCCAATCACTTTCCTTGCGGCGACTGAGAATTTTGACAGTACTACTAAGCATTGATTGTCCATAAATGTCCATGAATAAAGAGTAACTGAAAAAATCGCTTATTTATTGGGCAAAGATACCCGCTTTGGTGCATCTAATCGCTCAAATGTAGCGTTAAGTAGCCGTTAATAGTTATTAAGCATGTAGCATGCCAATATGGAATTTAAGACTATTCGCGATGGTAAGGGTGGTTTTGAATCACTGAATGCGCACGGTAAAGTTGCTCTACAAGCATCACACGCACCATGCCGTGCGGAAGCGTGAGTTTAGATAATCCCCATAGCCAATCGGCTTTTTGTTTGACAGAGGCATGTAGCCCGTCAGCGCCCCCAATGACCAGTGCAATATCTCTGCCGCTGGTAGTTGAGCCATCTAGCCATGCTTTGAATTTTTCTGCAAGTTGTAGCGTAGTGACTTCTTGGCCGCGCTCGTCTAAGGCAATTAAATAATCACGGCCAATGGCTTCTAAAATGCGTTTTGCTTCAATGAGCTGGATGTTTTCTGTGCTGTTGCCCGCAGCGCGTTTTTCGGGTTTGATGTCGACAATCTCAACCGTCGCTTCGCGTGGCATGCGTTTTGTGTACTCAGCACATGCTGTTTCAACCCAACCCGGCATTTTATGGCCAACAGAGATAATGCGAAGTTTCAATGGACAATAATTTGGGTAACAATTTGTAGGAGCGATCTTTAGATCGCGAACCGACACTTTCGCGATCTAAAGATCGCTCCTACAAGAACCTTAATTTGAGGCTTGTATGACATGCAAATTACATGGCTTTAATATGGCCGCGACGTGATTCAGCCTCGCCCCACAGCTGTTCAAGGTTGTAGTAGGCACGTGTGGTTGGCACCATGATGTGTACGACGATATCGTCTAAATCCACCAGCACCCATTCGCCTTCTTTTTCGCCTTCAGTACCGCGAATCGCGTAACCTTTTTCTTTAAGTTTTTCACGCACATTATCGGCTACCGCTTTAGCTTGGCGGCTAGACGTTGCCGAAGCGACGATCATATAACTAGTCATGGATGTTAACTTACGGACATCCATCACGGTGATGTCAAACCCTTTAATATCTTCAATCGCATCAGTCACTGCGAGTTTCATTGTTTCTAAATACGTGGAATCTAAATCAAGGGTCATTTATGCGGCCTGTACTGGAATTGCGTTGCGTTGAGATTGTATGCGGTTGTCACTATCGACATACACAAGTTGGGGGCTGAATTTTTCAAGTTCAATTTCGTTATAAACAGCGTAGCTGGCAATAATAATAATATCTTTCGGGTGCGCTTTATGTGCAGCGGCACCATTCACGGAAATAATGCCGGAATTGCGCTCTGCGCGAATGGCGTAGGTGCTAAAACGTTCGCCATTGGTCACGTTATAAATACTGATTTGTTCGTATTCACGAATATTGGCGGCTTCAAGCAGCACTTCATCAATCGCACAGCTACCTTCATAATGGAGCTCTGAGTGCGTAACGTGTACGCGGTGCAACTTGGATTTAAGCATGGTTCTTTGCATGTGCTTAACCGTAATTTAAAAGGGATTGCATTATAGTCTTTTCAAGCACTTAGCGCAAAAAATCAACATTATCAATTAATCGCGTGTTGCCTAATTTAGCCGCAGCAAGCACTACCAACTGTTGATCATGTGCTGTGGCTGGCGCCAAGGTTAACGCAGAGCGTAGCGAAACATAATCAACCAGCCAGCCGTTTTCATTTAAGGTTTGTGCCGCTGATTGTATTAACGCAGCAAAATCAGTATCACCATGCTGAATGCGGCTGACGATATGCTTTAAACATTGTTGCATTAATGCGGCTTCATTCTTTTGGGCTGGCGTTAAATAGCCATTGCGTGAGCTCATCGCCAAACCATTGGCTTCGCGCACGGTTTCGCCAGCGACGATTTCAATTGGTAAGTTAAACTGCTTTACTAGTTCTCGAATAATGAATAGTTGCTGAAAATCTTTTTTACCAAATACGGCAATGTTCGGCATTACCATGTTGAAAAGCTTCAGCACAATAGTGGCAACGCCGTCAAAATGTCCCGGTCTGGAAGCACCACACAGCTCATTGGCGATTGGCGGCGTGGTAATTGTCATGGTCTGGTTGAGGTTGACACCATCAGGATTGAGATAACTCACGTCAGGGTAAACTTCATTGACACTAGGGGTAAATACAATATCAGCACCGGCCGCGGTTAATTTCTCGCAATCGGCTTCGAGGGTGCGTGGGTAATTGGCCAAATCCTCATTCGGGCCAAATTGTAGTGGGTTCACAAAAATACTCACCACCACGCATTGCGCATGTTGTTTGGCAATTTCTACCAAGTGAATATGCCCCGCATGCAAATTGCCCATGGTGGGGACAAGTGCAACTTTAGTTTGATTGATACCTTGGGCTTGGTTTTTAAGCGCTGCTCTTAATTCAGTAACGGTTTGGATAACTTGCATTATTCAATAACTATGTTCAATGGTCGGAAAGCTTTTGTTTTTCACTGCCGTTACATAAGCCGCGACCGCGGCTTGTATACTTGCTGTGCCATTGTTAGCGCTGTCTTTTAGAAAGTTGCGTACAAAACGAGGGCTTTTAAAATCCCTCGGTTTTTTACCTGCAACGCCAGTATAGATCCCCAACAAATCTTGCAGCACCAATACTTGACCGCTGCAATCTACCCCGGCACCAATGCCAATGGTCGGAATTTTAATGTTTTCGGTAATTTGTTTGGCTAAGCTGGCCGGCACCATTTCAAGCAACACGAATCCGACGCCAGCTTCACTCATGGCGGTGGCGTCTTGCAGAATCTGCCTGGCACTTTCATCGGTCTTACCTTGAATGCGATAACCCCCCAGTTGTTGTACTGACTGTGGCGTGAATCCTAAATGCGCGCACACGGTAATGCCACGCTCAACCAAATAGTGCACAGTATTAACCATACTGCCGCCACCTTCTAGCTTTACCATATGAGCGCCTGCATCAATCAGTTGCAATGCATTTTCATAAGCCTGTTTTTCATTGTGCTCGTAGCTACCATAAGGCATGTCGCTGATAATAAAGCAGTTTATAGTGCCCGCCGCTACGGCCTTGGTGTGATAAACCATGTCTTGCATGGTCACTTGCAAAGTATTTTCTGCCCCTTGCAGCACCATGCCTAGTGAATCACCCACCAGTAAAATATCGACGCCGGCCGCTTCTGATAACTTGGCAAAAGTGGCGTCGTAGCAGGTGAGCATGGCGATTTTTTCACCCGCTGTTGCCATTTGTTGAAGTTCGACCAGATTCATGGAATAAATTTACGCGCTAAACTTAATCAAAGTTCGGGTTAAAGAACTCGCGCTGGCCCTTAATTTGCGAAATACGGTTCAATAATAAATCCAGCGCACTGGGATTTTTTAATATATTGAGTTTTTCGTTATTCACAATCAATACTGGCGAGGCGTCGTAATTGTGAAACAATTCACTATAGGCATTGGCAAGGCGCTCCAAGTATTCGCGCGGAATATCTTGTTCATAACTCACGCTACGTTCTTCAACGCGCTCCACCAGTGCATCAGTCGGTGTTTGCAAGTAAATCACCAAGTCTGGTTTAGGTGCTTTTAACTGTAAGTGCTGGTAAATTTGATGATACAGCGCGTATTCTTCATCATCTAAATTCAACCGCGCAAATAGAGGGTCTTTTTCCAGAAAGAAGTCAGCAACAATCGGTTTGGCAAACATGTCGCGCTGACTCAGGTCTTTAATTTGGCTGGCACGCTGAAACAAAAAAAATAGCTGTGTAGGCAGGGCGTAACGCTGTGCATCCTGATAAAAGCGTGGCAAAAACGGGTTCGCTTCGGCTTTTTCAGATAAATAATCCACCGGAAACTTATCTGCCAACATTTGCGCCAAGGTGGTTTTGCCGCTACCTATCGGGCCTTCAATGACTATATACGGGTATTTGTTAAAAATGCTCATGCGGGTAGTTTTTTTACGTCTGTGAATGGGCTGCTGTGGATCAATTGCGCTATTCTGCCATGGTTTGGGATAGATAAATCCGGTGCGATTTCAAGTAAAGGTAATAAAACAAAGCCGCGTGTATGCATGCGTGGGTGTGGCAACGTGAGCTTGCTTGTATTTAAGACCATGCCTTCATACATCAGTAAGTCACAGTCCAGCACGCGCGGGGCATTTGGATACGGCCGTTCACGCCCGGCATTATCTTCAATCGCAAATAAGGCATCGAGTAACGCCAGTGGCGCTAAATCTGTTTCAATGGCAACAACTGCATTGATAAAGTCAGGCACTTGCGCTACTTGGTCAGCATCGTAGCCAATAGGTGCAGTCTGGTATAACGATGATTTTTTTACCACACGTGTGGACGGAATATGTTCCAAGGCCATAAAAGCCTTTTGAACTTGTTGGATAGGGTCTGCCAAATTACTACCCAATGCGACGAATGCCTGTTTCATCCTCAAGCCTGCTTATTGCGCTTCAGTTGTTGCGGCGCTATCAGCACTGCCTGCTTTTTTGCGGCTTCTTTTTCTACGTTTTTTAGGCGCAGTCTCGGTTTGTAACATCGCCGTCCGCGCTTCACCTTCTGCGTTGGCAAAGGCCGTCCACCATTCACCTAATTCCATCGGCAACTCACCAGATTCGCAGCGCAGTAATAAAAAGTCATACGCCGCTCCGATAGCGTGGGTGCGTGAGTAAACCAAAAGGGCGTTTGCCAGCGCGCTGCTCAAAACGTGGCTGCAAACCCCAGATTTCCTTCATGGTGGCGGTGTAGCGGTTATGAATCGCCAGTTTCTCAGCTTGCGTGGCAATGACTTCGCTCATGGCCATGTGCATTGCAGGTATTAAAGGGTGGCCATCGGCTTTATAGGTTTCCCATGCCGCCAGTACTTCATGCCATAGTAAGGTTGCAAATAAGAAGCTCGGGTTAGCTGATTTACCTGACAAAATGCGGTCATCGGTGTTTTGCAATGCCAGCATTACAAAACGCTCGCCCATGGGTTGCTCCAGTACCACATCTAACATGGGCAGTAACCCGTGATGCAAATGCTGTACACGCAATGCACTCACACTTTCAATGGCATGACCGGACAAAAATAATTTCAGCATTTCATCAAACAGGCGGCTGGGTGGCACGTCTTGCAATAAATCTGCCATGCTTGCGATCGGTGCCTGGGTTGCTGGGTCTATTTTTAAGCCCAGTTTGGCCGATAAGCGAACCACGCGCAGCATACGCACAGGGTCTTCAGCATAGCGCGTTTCTGGTTCGCCAATCATGCGCAAAATGCCGGCTTGAATGTCAGCAAATCCGTGATGAAAATCGAGTACATCCTGGCTTGATGGATCGTAATACAGCGCATTAGCGGTAAAGTCGCGGCGTAATGCATCATCTACAATTGAACCAAACACATTGTCGCGAATAATACGTCCTGAATCAGTGACTTTTGAATCGCCATCTGCCTCAAGGTGGCTGCCACGGAACGTAGAAACCTCAATGGTTTCATCGCCAAATAATACGTGAACTAATCGAAAACGGCGGCCAATAATGCGTGAACGTCTAAAGACGCGATTCACTTCCTCAGGCGTAGCATCGGTGGCAATGTCAAAATCTTTAGGGATGCGTTTCAGCAATAAATCGCGCACGGCACCGCCTACGATATAAGCCTCGAAGCCGGCTTTTTGTAAGCCCTCAATCGTTTTAATTGCGCCGCTGCTTAACAGTTTGCGGTCTATTTGATGGTTTTTTTGCGTGATCGTCAACGCGCCATTTTTATTAGCATCATGTTTGCTTGCATCTGCACTTTTACGCGTAGGCTTTTTCGTGCCGAGTACAGGGCGATTGGATTGCGATGGCTCTGCTTTGGCGGACTCAGTCTTAGCACGCTCGGCTTTAGAGTTTTTGGGCTTAAAAATTCTATCTAGCAGTTTTTTAATCATATTCGGATTATAACTTAAGGGAACCTATAAAAATTAGGCATGCTCATTTTTCCATAAAACATCACTCACCCCCGCTACTTTATTAATGGTGCGGCACATCACAAATAACAGGTCGGACAAGCGGTTTAAATATTGCAGCGAAATGTCAGTGACTTTTTCAGTGCGGCGCAGTTGAATCAGCTTGCGTTCTGCACGACGGCAAACAGTACGCGCCAGATGGCAGTAAGCGGCAGCTTTAGTGCCGCCTGGCAAAATAAATTCTTTCAATGGTGCTAGGTCATCGTTGAGCGTATCAATCGTCTTTTCTAACTCTTCAACGCGGTCTTTTTGTAAAATCACGTAGCCGGGAATACAAATTTCGCCTCCTAGATTAAATAAATCGTGCTGAATAAGTGTCAGTAAATTTACTAAAGTATCGGGCATCTTTTCCGTCATCATCAGGCCAATTACCGAGTTCAGTTCGTCAACATCACCCATCGCATCTACACGTAAGCTGTCTTTATTAATGCGGCTGCCATCGCCTAAACCCGTGGTGCCATCGTCGCCCGTGCGCGTGTAAATTTTGCTAAGTCTATTTCCCATATTGAATTCCTTTATAATCAGCATATTGTAACTGATGACGACCTTGCAATGACTACTCAAGCCATAAGGCTGGATATGAAAAAATCTAGACCAATAAAGTCACAATTAGTGGCTGACAAAGCCATAGGCGTATTCGATTCTGGCGTGGGCGGCATATCTGTATTGCGACATATTCACGCACTACTACCTCACGAACAATTACTCTACGTGGCAGATAGCAAACACGCCCCTTATGGCAACAAAACCCCCATGGAAATCCAGGTACGTTGCTTTGAAATTGCAGATTTTTTAATTGCAAAAGGCGCAAAAGCCTTAGTGGTGGCCTGTAACACTGCCACCGCTGCTGCCATTGATGCATTACGGGCACGATACAGTTTACCGATTGTCGGTATGGAGCCTGCAGTCAAGCCTGCCGCGGCAGCCAGTAAAAATGGCATCATTGGTGTGCTAGCTACAACCGGTACATTGCAAAGTGCGCAATTTGCTGCGTTGCTAGAAAGTTATGGGCGTAACGTTAAAGTCGTTACCCAAGCCTG
>DIZU01000093.1:12714-13769 GCA_002429455.1 Methylotenera sp. UBA6020
GCGGATACTATTGTGCTGGGCTGCACGCATTATCCATTCGTACGGCCGCTTATTGAAAAAGTGGTTGGATCGCGAGTGGTATTGATTGACACGGGTGCCGCGGTGGCGAAGTTTTTGCATAAACGGTTACTAGAGTCTGGCATGTTGGCAGAGGTTAAATCTTTTCAAGCAAGCCAAGAAGTTGACGTCACGTTTTGGACAAATAGTGAAGCGGCGAATGCACAGCAGGTGATTGCTCAGTTATGGGGTAAAGATGTGGATGCTTTAAACGTAATTTAGCTGGTAGGGTGTACTATAAGTCCACTTGCTGTTTGGGTGCGTTATGGTACATAATAAAACCGGATGGTTTAAGCTAGGATGTAATGGCTAATTCCATTCTGCTGTATCGATGAAGTTGTTCGATAGCGGCTGATAACTGGGAGACTGCTCATGCTCGGCCTTCATGACCCGCGCCAGAACCATCTTCTTGCCGCCTTGCCGGCAGATGAGTACACACGCCTGTTGCCACACTTAGAGCTGTTTCAGATGCCGCTTGGTTGCGTGCTTTTTGAGCCCGGCATCCAGATGCACCATATCTATTTCCCCACCACCGCTATTGTGTCCTTGCTCTATGTCATGAAGGATGGCGCATCGGCGGAAATTGCCGTGGTCGGTAACGATGGCGCTGCTGGCATTCATCTTTTCATTGGTGGCGATACCACGACTAGCATGGCCGTGGTGCAAAATGCCGGCTACGCTTATCGGCTCAACAGTACGGATATCAAACAATTTAACCGCTTTGGTGGTCGGCGCAACAGTGCATTCAACTACCTGTTGCTGCATTACACTCAGGCGCTGCTGACGCAAATGACGCAGACCGCAGCGTGCAATCGGCACCATACGGTGGATCAGCAGCTATGTCGCTGGTTGCTATTAAGTTTTGATCGCCTGTCCTCGAATGAGATGATCATGACGCAGGAACTGATCGCCAATATGCTCGGAGTGCGCCGCGAAGGTGTTACCGAGGCAGCCGGCAGATTGCAGAAAGCTGGTTTGATCGAATATCACCGTGGTCA
>DIZU01000148.1:0-1908 GCA_002429455.1 Methylotenera sp. UBA6020
TGATGAATGCGGTCAGCGTGTTTCAGCTGGATGGTGAAGTTACTCAAAAGAAACATGCAGCCAATAGCCCGATGAAGCGCTTGGCAAGTAAGGCAACTACACCGTCAGTAATAGCCAGATCGGCGCCGGCTAGGCAAGAAAAAACTGCCATGCGAACTGGAACAGAAGACGGTGATTGGGCCGAGTTTTAAACCCGCAAGTTTACATAAACGTAGTTTCACGCCAGCATAGGTGTTTTTACGTGTGAAATTTCAGCGCAAATATGCCATGGGGCAAGTTTTTGGTATTCGGTGGAATATATAAACTAAGACCGTAAAGGACTTTCTGCTGTATTTGGCTTATCTGTGGAATATACCTGTTGACGCAGATTATTCACACGCCCAAGCGCATTGTCCTGAATGAGCGCTAGTTTTCACACGATAAAGCTAAATGAGTCTGGGATGATTGTTCGGGCTTTAATATGCAAGCCATTGCATGAAGTCGTACTTGGTGCAAAGGTCGATATAGACCTTGATAAAGAGTCAATTAAATGTAATGTTTGTGATTAAAAAGTTGTGGACGTACACTTCATGGTGCGTGAAGCAGCTAAAATGTTGGCTATTTTGAGAAAGCAAAAAAATGAATATTGGGACAAGAGCAAAATTGGTATTGTTGACGGTCATTCCGACCCTTGCCATGTTTTATTTTGCGGGATCGGTAAGCCTGGAAAAGGCGTCGATTGCAAAGGAGATGGTCAAGCTGGAATCGCTGATCGATATCTCTGTCAAAGTGGGCGAAGTCGTGCATGAGTTACAAAAGGAACGCGGTATGAGCGCCGTCTTTCTGGCCAGTAAAGGTAACAAACTTGCCAGCGAACTGTTGGTGCAGCGAGCAGAAGCAGATAAGAAAATAGAGACTTTACACGCAACACTTAAAAACTTCGATGCCAGTAAAAATGGTAACGACCTCAAGGCTGTGCTGGATGTGGCGGAGAGTAATCTGGCCGTGCTTGGCACCAAGCGTAGCAGTATCAGCGCATTTGGCATAGCAGGAGCAGAATCGGGTGCTTATTACACCAAAACCATTAGCTCATTACTGGATGTTTCCTCCAAGGTTTCCACTTTGAGTAGCAATAGTGAAATTTCACGCCGGGCATCTGCGTATGCAAACTTGCTGCAAGCCAAGGAACGCGCCGGTATAGAGCGTGCACTGTTAACCACAGTGTTTGTGACAGACAGTTTCACCCCCGATACCTGGGCCCGATTTATTGGCAATATTGCTGCTCAGAATGTTTATACAGATATCTTTTTTGCCTACGCACCGGATAATGAAAAAGAGTTCTATAAAGAAAAAGTGTCTGGAAAAGCTGTTGATGAAGTTGCACGAATGAAGAAAGTCGCGATGGATAAGGAATCCATCAATAAGGACGCTATAGATAAACTCAAGGAAACGATGTTTGGGGTTGATCCTAACTATGGAACAAAAGCCGCCACCGAAAAAACTAACCTCATTAAAAGAGTCGAAGAAAAGCTTTCTGCAATAGATAAATCCAAGGACACGACATTTGGCGTTGATCCGACTTACTGGTTCAAAACAGCCACCGAAAAAATCAATCTCATTAAAGAGGTCGAGGATAAGGTTTCTAGTGATCTTCTTATTGCTACGGTCGCACTCAAGAATGATGCTCGGAACACCATGTTGTTTTCCATCGTGCTTGCTCTGTTAGCAGTTCTTGTGGCTGGTGTCATTGCCTATTACATCGCCCGCAATTTGCTGCGACAACTGGGTGGTGAACCTGACGCTGCAACTGAGGTGGCCAAGCAGATTGCTAATGGTAATTTAACCACAGTTATCACGCTAACCGGTGGTGATGCCACAAGTTTAATGGCTTCCATGCACGCGATGCAGCAGACGCTTAAAGCGGTGATT
>DIZU01000148.1:2079-2831 GCA_002429455.1 Methylotenera sp. UBA6020
ATGGCAGAAAACATCAATGTGATGGCGGCTAATCAGACTGATGTGATGCGCAAGGTTACACAATGTATTGCCGAATTTGCCCATGGCAATTTCGATGCGCCGCTGGAACGTTTTGCTGGTCAACGTGTTTTTATCAATGAAGGCGTGGAGCTGTTGCGCAGCAATATCCAGACTTTTATTGCGGACATGCAACATATGTCGCAAGAGCATGACGCGGGCGATGTGGAGGTCGTGATCGATGCCGGTAAATATCAAGGCGCTTATGCGGAAATGGTCGTTGGCGTGAACAGCATGGTCGGTGCACACGTGACAGAAAAAGAAGAAATGATACAGTTGATGCGTGCACTGGGTGATGGTGACTTCGCCGTGCAGATCAAGCAGTACCCGGGTAAGAAAGCCGAAATCAACAAGAATCTGGATCGACTCAAAGATAAGCTAAAAGGTATTGTGGACTCTGTTAAATGGGTTACCAATGAGCATGCGCAGGGCAATATCGATATGAACTTGCATGCCCACTTGTTCAAAGGTGGTTTCAATGAACTGGCAACGTCTGTCAACAGCATTGTCGCTGGACAGCTTGAACTTACCGAGAAGGCCATGACATGCGTCAAAGCATTTGCTGAGGGTGATTTTGATATGCCGCTTGAGCAATTCTCAGGCAAAAAAGCGTTTGTCAACGAATCTATTGAACAGATACGTCGCAACCTGAAAGCATTGAATGCTGACGTGCAAATGCTGGCCAACGCCGCGCA
>DIZU01000137.1 GCA_002429455.1 Methylotenera sp. UBA6020
CCAGTATTGGCCATTGCTCCAGCCTTTGCCGCTTGGGCTGTTGTGCCATTCGATATGAATATGGTGCTGGCCAATGTTGATGCAGGGCTGTTGTATATTCTAGCCATGACATCGGTGGCAGTGTACGGCGTGATCATCGCCGGCTGGGCATCAAACTCCAAGTACGCGTTTTTAGGCGCATTGCGTTCAGCGGCACAAATTGTGTCATACGAAATTGCCATGGGTTTTGCCTTGGTAGGCGTGCTGATGTGCGCAAACTCGCTTAATTTAGGCAAAATTGTCATGGGGCAAGCTGGTGGCTTTTGGCATTGGTATTTCTTGCCTTTATTCCCACTATTTATCGTGTATTTTATTAGTGCGGTGGCTGAAACCAACCGCGCGCCTTTTGACGTGGCTGAGGGTGAGTCGGAAATCGTCGCCGGCTTTCACGTAGAATATTCGGGCATGGCATTCGCCGTATTTTTCTTGGCAGAGTACGCCAACATGATTCTAGTCTCCATGCTGGCCGTGTTGATGTTTATGGGTGGCTGGCTGTCACCAGTGCCATTTCTCCCGGACAGTTTTTTATGGCTATTAGCTAAAGTTGCATTTCTGTTATTTTTCTTTCTATGGTTTAGGGCTACGTTTCCAAGATACCGCTATGACCAAATTATGCGTTTAGGCTGGAAAGTATTTATCCCCATTACCATTGTTTGGATAGTGTTTGTAGGCGGCATGATGCAAACGCCCTGGGCTTACTTGTTTCACTAATCGTCTTACTTATTTCATTAGAAAAATATCACCAGACTCAATATTGACTGACCATTTATGATTGCAAAAATTAGATCTACGCTTTCTAGCTTAATGCTGGTTGAGCTATTAAAAGGGATGGCGCTGACCGGGCGTTACTTTTTTGCGCCGAAAATTACTGTGCAGTATCCTGAAGAAAGCACGCCTCAATCACCACGGTTTAGAGGATTACATGCCTTGCGCCGCTATCCAAATGGTGAAGAGCGCTGCATTGCCTGCAAACTATGTGAGGCAGTGTGCCCCGCGATGGCGATTACTATTGAATCTGAGCAACGTGAAGATAATACCCGCCGTACCACACGCTATGATATTGACCTGACCAAAGTGCATTTTTTGTGGCATGTGCGAAGAGTCTTGCCCAGTGGACTCCATTGTAGAAACACGTATTTTTGATTATCACGGTGAAGAGCGTGGTGATTTAGTTTATACCAAAGACATGCTGTTGGCCGTAGGCGATAAGCATGAAAAACAAATTGCCGCTGACCGCGCAATCGATAAAGCCTTTAGATAAATACCTTACAGATAGATACCTGAGACGATAAAAGCTCCTATGACATTTTTTGGCTTACATTTTCAAGACATCGTTTTTTATGCACTAGCGACCATTTTGCTATTGGCAGGACTACGCGTAATCACCACACGCAATCCGGTGTATGCGGCGCTATATCTGGTGCTGGCTTTCTTTACCGCCGCTGGTATCTGGTTGCTATTAGAAGCAGAATTTTTAGCGATTGCGCTGGTATTGGTCTACGTCGGTGCAGTAATGGTGCTGTTCCTGTTTGTAGTGATGATGCTAGATATCAACCTGGATAAATTACGTGAAGGTTTCTGGAATGCGCTGCCAATTGCGCTGCCAGTGGGTGGCTTGATGGCAGTGGAAATGGTGATGATCGTCGGTGTGCGTAACTTTGGTGTGGATCAAGTTTTAGCCCCACCAACGCGGCCGGCAGACTATAGCAATACGGCGGAATTAGGCCGCGTGCTTTATAGCGATTACTTATTGCCGTTTGAGTTGGCTTCAGTGGTTTTACTCGTGGCGATTGTAGCGGCCATAGCGCTAACGCTGCGTGACCGTAAGGATAGCAAGTCCATGGATCCCGCCAAACAAGTACGGGTAAGAAAAGAAGACCGAATTCGTATCGTGAAGATGGACGCAGTGGTTGAACAGGTTGCTGACGATGTAGCACCTAATGACTTACAAAAAAACTCAGGGGAGGCTAAATAATGGTTGGCTTATCACATTACCTTATTCTTGCTGCGCTATTGTTCGCCATCAGTGTCGTTGGCATATTCCTGAATCGTAAAAATGTCATTATTTTATTGATGGCAATCGAGTTGATGTTGCTGGCGGTTAATCTTAATTTTATCGCTTTCTCGCATTATTTAAATGACATTGCAGGGCAAGTGTTCGTGTTTTTTATACTCACAGTTGCAGCCGCTGAATCTGCCATTGGCTTAGCTATATTGGTGGTGCTGTTTAGAAACCTGCGCACCATTAACGTAGATGATTTAGATCGTTTAAAAGGATAAGAGTCACCAATGACCATGCAACAAATTTTAACTATGCAACAAGTCTACTTGGCAATTCCATTGTTGCCATTGTTAGCCGCGATTGTGATTGGGCTTTTTGGTAAGCAATTACCTCGTGCTAGCGCCCATCTCATTACCATATTTGGCGTGGCCGCTGCATTTGCTTTATCACTCTATGTGCTTAAAGATGCCCTGTCAGGCCATGTGTTTAATGACACCGTGTATACCTGGCTAACAAGTGGCAACGTCAGCTTTGAAGTTGGCTTTTTGATTGACCGACTTAGCGCCATGATGATGGTGGTTGTTACCTTCGTGTCGCTCATGGTGCATATTTACACCATCGGTTACATGGAAGAGGACGCAGGCTATGAGCGCTTCTTTAGCTATATCTCGCTGTTTACTTTTTCCATGCTGATGTTGGTGATGAGTAATAACTTCATGCAATTGTTTTTCGGCTGGGAGGCGGTAGGCTTAGTGTCTTATTTGCTGATTGGCTTTTGGTACACACGGCCAACGGCTATTTATGCCAACTTGAAAGCATTTTTAGTCAATCGCGTCGGTGATTTCGGCTTTTTGCTTGGCATCGGACTCGTGCTGTTCCATTTTGGCAGCTTGGATTACGCCGCGGTATTTTCAGTTGCACCGCAAATGGCGGACGAACAAATTACGCTGATCGGCAACACGCAATGGTCGTTAATGACCGTGACCTGTATCTTGTTATTTATCGGCGCGATGGGTAAATCAGCGCAAGTGCCTTTGCATGTTTGGTTGCCTGACTCTATGGAAGGCCCTACGCCGATCTCGGCCTTGATTCACGCGGCGACCATGGTAACCGCGGGTATTTTCATGGTGGCACGCATGTCGCCATTGTTTGAGTTGTCGTCAACGGCACTGTCATTTGTGATGATTATCGGTAGCATCACTGCGCTGTTTATGGGTTTTCTCGGCATTATTCAAAACGATATTAAACGTGTCGTGGCCTATTCTACTTTGTCGCAGCTTGGCTATATGACCGTGGCATTGGGTGCATCGGCTTATTCCGTCGCTATCTTTCACTTGATGACACATGCTTTCTTCAAGGCTTTGTTATTTTTAGGCGCCGGCTCAGTGATTATGGGCATGCACCATGACCAAGATATCCGCAATATGGGTAATCTTAAAAAATACATGCCTGTCACTTGGATCACCTCGTTAATTGGCTCATTGGCATTGATCGGTACGCCATTTTTATCAGGATTCTATTCAAAAGATAGTATTATTGAAGCCGCTAAAGCTTCAACCATTACTGGCAGTAGCTTTGCTTATTTTGCAGTATTAGCTGGTGTGTTTGTGACGGCTTTTTATAGTTTCCGTATGTACTTCCTGGTGTTCCACGGTGAAGAAAAATGGCGGGTTGTAAAACATAAAGCAAAGCATGAAGCTCACCATGATGTGGATGTCCACGATGAGAATCAAGATGACCATGCTCACCATCACGGGCTTGCGCCTAACGATGATCCCCATGAGCCAGGTTGGGTCATTAAATTACCGTTAATTTTATTAGCAATACCATCGTTGTTGATTGGCTATATCGCCATTGAGCCTATGCTTTATGGTGAATTTTTCAAAGGCGTCATAGTTGTAGATTCAGCCGCACACCCCGCGATGCATGAACTCACGCATGAATGGCATGAAGTGTTCCATTCTGCTGCTGGTATGGCGTTGCATGGTTTAATGTCGCTACCGTTTATATTGGCGGCCTCTGGCGTAGGTTTGGCTTGGTTCTTCTATATGAAGCGGCCAGATATTCCGGTGAAAATCCAACAGAAATTTTCAGTAATCAATCAAGTGCTTGAGAACAAATACGGTTTTGATAGTTTTAATGAGCGCGTGTTCGCCGCTGGTTCGCGTTTTGTTGGCAACAAACTCTGGCAAATTGGTGACGTAAAAATTATTGATGGCGGCATGGTAAACGGTACCGCTAGATTAATCGGTAGGTTCTCTGGCGTGGTGCGTAAATTGCAAACCGGTCTTATTTATCACTATGCCTTCGCCATGATTATTGGTGTTTTCCTGATGCTCACATTTTTCACTAAAGTATAAAAATAAATGGTTGCCTACTGTATTCAGCATATTCTAAGTTTTGCTATTTGGACGCCAGTGTTAGCCGGCATTGCCGTGCTATTTACCGCTAACGACAATAAACCCGACACTACACGCTGGTTAGCGCTCGCCGGCAGTATTGTTAGCTTTCTGGTAACGATTCCGCTATATACGCATTTTAATTTTGCCGATGGCGGCTTTCAGTTTCAAGAAGGCTTTAATTGGATTCCAGCTTTCAATATCAATTATCACCTGGGTGTTGATGGCATTGCGGTGCCGCTCATATTACTGACCAGTTTTACCACCGTGATCGTGGTGATTGCCGCATGGGAAGTAATCGAAAAGCGCGTTGCACAATACATGGCGTGTTTCCTCATCATGAGTGGTTTAATGATAGGCGTGTTTAGTGCCTTGGATGCTATTTTGTATTATGTGTTTTGGGAGGCAATGTTAATTCCCATGTTCTTGGCGATTGGTGTTTGGGGCGGACCGAATCGTGTATACGCTACTGTTAAGTTCTTTTTATATACCCTGATAGGTTCGTTGCTGATGCTGGTGGCGTTTATCTACCTATATCTGCAAACCGGTAGTTTTGAGATTGTGGATTACTATAACTTCCCCATGCCACTCAATGTACAAGTGCTTATTTTCTTGGCATTCTTTGCTGCATTTGCAGTTAAAATTCCGATGTGGCCTGTGCATACCTGGTTGCCAGATGCGCACGTAGAGGCGCCCACAGGGGGGTCGGTGGTATTGGCGGCTATTGCCCTTAAATTAGGCGGTTATAGCTTTTTACGCTTTGCCATGCCAATTGCTCCCGATGCAGCACATTATCTATCCGGTTACATGATCGCTTTATCGCTGATTGCGATTGTCTATATTGCACTAGTGGCATTGGTGCAAAAAGACATGAAAAAGCTCATCGCTTACTCTTCTATTTCGCACATGGGCTTCGTCACTCTAGGCTTTTTTATCTTTAATGATTTAGGCTTAGAAGGTGCAATGGTACAAATGGTCTCGCATGGTTTTATTTCTGCGGCCATGTTCTTATGCGTGGGTGTGCTGTACGACCGCGTACATAGTCGCCAGATTGATGCATATGGTGGTGTCGCCAATACCATGCCAGCCTTCGCCGCTTTTGCCGTATTTTTTGCCATGGCCAACAGTGGGCTACCCGGTACGTCAGGTTTTGTCGGTGAGTTCATGGTGATATTAGGCGCAATTCAGGCAAACTTCTGGTATGCCTTTTTAGCCGCTTTAACGCTGATCTTTGGCGCAGCATATACGCTATGGATGGTGAAGCGGGTATTTTATGGTGAAGTCGCTAACCAGCAAGTTGCCGTATTAAAAGACTTAAACAAACGTGAATTTTTAATATTAGCGATATTAGCCATGTTGGTATTAGCCTTGGGTGTATACCCGCATCCATTAACAGAGATGACCAATGCGACTGTCACTCAACTTCTTTCTCATCTAGCGCAAAGCAAGCTGCCAGCAGGTTTGGTTTCAGGTCTGCCAGCACCAACAGGTCTATAAGTCATGGAAAATATACGTTACGACCTCATTGCAGCCTTACCCGAAATTGTTATTTTATGTATGGCGATGTTTATTTTATTGGCCGGATCTGTTTCTCAAAAAAAGTAACCGCATTGCTATATATGGCTTGGCACAATTTGCGCTGCTGGTTGCCGCTTGTGTAACAATTTTCTACACACACGCCTAGTGTTACCTATGCATTTACGGGTACGTTTGTGGATGACGCCATGTCAGATGTGCTGAAGTTGATGATATACCTAGGCACGTCGTTAATTTTTGTTTATAGCCGCCAATATATCCAGCTGCGCGAGATGTTCCGCGGTGAGTTTTATGCTTTAGTGTTATTTGCCGTTGTAGGCATGATGATCATGGTGTCAGGTCAGAACATGTTAACGCTCTACGTAGGTTTAGAGTTGTTGTCATTAAGTTTGTACGCACTGGTGGCGCTCGATCGTGACAATGCCCGTGCGACTGAAGCTGCTATGAAGTATTTTGTACTGGGTGCATTGGCGTCTGGCCTGTTGTTATATGGCATGAGCATGATTTATGGCATGACCGGCAGCTTAAATATTGCCGATATCAATACTGCGCTGATGGGGAGTGTAAAAATACATGCTGTGTTGATTCTGGGCTTGGTGTTCATTGTTGCCGGCCTGGCGTTTAAACTCGGTGCGGTGCCGTTTCAAATGTGGGTGCCCGATGTCTATGAAGGGTCTCCTACAGCAATTACTATACTTATCAGCTCAGTGCCTAAGCTCGCAGCCTTTGCTTTTGTCATCCGCCTTCTTGTCCAAGGCCTGCCAACATTAGTGGCTGATTGGCAGCAAATGCTGATGATCATGGCGGTGCTATCCATCATAGTCGGTAACGTTACCGCCATCGCGCAAACTAACCTAAAACGGATGTTGGCGTATTCTACTATTTCGCACATTGGCTTTATGTTGTACGGCCTAATGAGCGCAAGTATGAATGGTTTTGTCTACGCCATGTTCTACGTAGTCAGTTACGTGTTAATGACCTTAGCCGGTTTCGGCATGATCCTACTGCTGTCACGCAAAGGTTTTGAAGCAGAGCAATTAGATGACCTAAAAGGCTTGAATCAACGTAGCCCTTGGCATGCGTTTTTAATGCTGATTGTGATGTTTAGTATGGCTGGTGTGCCGCCTACATTAGGTTTTTATGCCAAGTTCACTGTGTTACAAGCAGCCTTGCAAGCTGGCTATTTATGGCTGGTAGTGTTTGCAGTGCTAATGGCGGTGATAGGCGCATTTTACTATTTACGCGTCATTAAACTCATGTATTTTGATGAGCCGATTGACACTCACCCGATTCAGGCACCAATTGACATGCGCATTGCCTTAAGTGTGAATGCGATGGCTTTACTGGTATTTGGCCTAATGCCACAAAAGCTCATGGAACTATGCGCTTATGCAATTACAAGAAGTTTAAGTTAATGATAAATTGGATATTATTAGGACTCGTTTTTTTTGCAGCTAACCTACCTTGGTTTTCAAACAAGCTGTTTTATCTGGTGCCTGTCCAGAAACACGCCAAAAATAGCCACAAAAAAAATCTTGGCTGGTGCTTGCTGGAGCTTATCGTGCTGTATTTTTTAGTGGGCGCAGTCGCTTTGTATGCGGAGAACGCTACCTTGGGGCAAGTTGCCCATCAAGACTGGGAATTCTATGCAGTGACGGGCTGTTTATTTCTGGTGTTTGCATTCCCCGGCTTTGTTTACAGGGTGCTGTGGAAGTAACGGCTCAATCAAAGTTTGAGTATAGCTGACCTTAAGCAATAGGTTTAACATGCATCTATTCAATATTGTATGTATTTAATATTAGTCTCCTACGGATATGGATTTAACCGAACACTGTCTTAGCTCGCAAATTATTGCGTCTGGCGGCATGCTTACGGCTAAGTGCGACCAGGTACGCTTGCCCAACGGTAATACCAGTCAACGCGAATATGTGATGCACCCCGGCGCGGTAGTGATTGTACCCATTCTGCCAAATGGTCATGTGCTGCTTGAGAAGCAGTTCAGATATCCGCTGCACCAAGTATTTATTGAGTTGCCAGCGGGTAAAATTGATGCCAATGAAGATATTATCATCACCGGTCAGCGCGAGCTGTTAGAAGAAACTGGCTATTCGGCCAATGATTGGGTGAAGCTAGGGCATCAGCATCCATGCATAGGATATTCGAATGAGGTGATCCATATTTTTCTGGCACGTGACTTGACCGCTGGCCAGCATCAGCGCGATGAGGATGAATGTTTGGACATATTTGAGGCTAGCTTTGCCGATTGTTTATCCATGATCCAAAATAGCGAAATTACTGATGGTAAGACGATGGTCGCTTTGTTTCTAGCTGAAAAGTACTTGCAGACCCATGTTTAGGCTCGTGTATGTTCGATAAACCAGCAGCTAAGGTTTTAATCGTCGGTTGTGGGGATTTGGGTGGCGCTGTTGCTCGTCAATTGGCTCACACAGGTATTCCAACCGTAGGGGTCAGGCGTAGTGCCGGTAATATTGATGGTGATTGTTATCATTCAGGCGGATGTTACTCAGCCTGCGAGCTTG
>DIZU01000052.1 GCA_002429455.1 Methylotenera sp. UBA6020
TGCTCATAAAACCTCCTCGTTTAATTATCCATTTATTGGATATTTAAAAAATATTGTTTGTAATTTTATGAAAACATATTAATAATTAGCCATTATATTAGTCAATAATTCGACTATATTAAATGTCCGATAGGTGGACATATTAATTGGATGTCTTCATGGAAATCAATAAAACTAACAGCCTAAGAACCGCCAAAGCTAGTCAAGCCACAGGTAGCTTAAATCGCTCGTTGATACTGATTAATGCTATCGCTCGCGGCTCAAGGAAGGGGAGCTTACTGACTGAGCTTGTTACCAGAACAGGTTTGCCGCGTCCTACGATTCATCGTGTGCTAGATATGTTGATTCAGATTGGCTGGATAGTAAGAGATGAAGAAACCTCGCGTTTTAATTTGGGGCTAGATTTGGCAGCTTTAGGCTACTCAGCCATTTTACGTAATCCAATAGAGCGAATTGCTAGTACAGAGTTAAGCACCTTAGCCGATGATCTGAAGCAAGTTGTATATTTAGGCGTTAGGTCTGGACTCGATATGGTATGCATAGGGCGTTATGAAAGTGAGTCTCAGATTATGGTTGGCCGTGGCTGGGTCGGTCTGAGAGGGCCACTAGGAATGAGTCCTAGCTGTATGGGCATGTTCGCTAAAATGTCAGCCCATGAAGTTGAAGATATAGTGAAAGCCAATATGGGGCGTTATCACCGAGTCGAAGGATTCGACGAAAGTGGATTTCATCGAACCTTAGCGCTCGCAATGAAAAGTGGTTACGGGACTTACGACAATATCATTTTGGATAGGACTACAAGTGGGTTTGGCGTTGCAATCCTTGATTCTTCAGGTTATCCAATTGCGACGATTGGAACAACTTATATCACTGGGTGGTTAAGGGAAGAACAAAAACAAGTTTGTCTAGATAAATTGTATCGTACGGCGTCTAACATATCCAAAGCGTTACTAGGTCAGTATATTGAATTTATTCAAAATTAACGTTTTAAGCGTTTTTAAACGTCCGTTCGGGTCGAAAGTGGCCATAAATATGGAATGGTAGTGCCCAAGATTCATTCTTGATGGAAATTAAACAAAAGGCTGATTCCCCTGCAGAATCAGCCTTTTAAAATTGTGGTGCGCCCGCCGCGATTCGAACGCGGGACCTTTGGCTTCGGAAACCAACACTCTATCCAGCTGAGCTACGGGCGCAATAACTTTCACATTATAGCAAAGCGCGGCATGTCATGCGCTTTTACCTTAGTGCAAGCTCTTTCACCTTAACTTAAAGTGCAGGTATAATGCGCTTGATATCAAATTATTTATAGGAACTCACTGTAATGAGCAATGAAGATAATGAATACAAAGGTTCCACATTTTGGCAACTAATTCTTGTTATTCCTGGCAGTATTTTGGCTTTTACGTTAATTATTGCGTTAATTGCTAAAACATTTGGTGTGGTCGGCGCGCCAGTAGTTCCTGAACCGGTAGCGGCGGCTACTAAAGTTGAAGGGAATATTAAACCAGTTGCAGTGGTTGAACTTGCAACCGCTGATGCTAGTGCTCATGCAGAGAAAAGCGGTGAAGAAGTGGTGAAGGCCGTGTGTTCAATGTGTCATGCGGCAGGCTTGATGAATGCTCCTAAAATTGGTGATAAAGATGCTTGGAAACCACGTATTGCACAAGGTTACGATACGCTGGTAAGTCATGCATTGAGTGGTATTCGCAATATGCCAGCTAAAGGCGGCAACCCAGCTTTAAGTGATAAAGAAGTGGCTGGCGCAGTGAAGTTCATGGCAAACGCTGGCGGGGCTACTTTTAAGTAGCCATTTTAAGTAGTTATCAATTTAGCTACGAAAATGGAAAAGCCACTTAATGTGTTAAGTGGCTTTTTTTATTGATGATGATTTATTAATGGCTATTTATGCGATTGGTGATATTCAAGGCTGTTATCATGCTTTTCGAGCATTGTTAACTCGTATTCATTTTGATCCAAAATTAGACCAACTTTGGTTAGTTGGCGATTTAATCAATCGTGGCAGCGGCTCACTTAATGTGTTGCGATGGTGTTACGAGCATCAAGACAATGTGAAAGTTGTACTGGGTAATCATGACTTACATGCTTTAGTCGTGTTCAATGGCTTTGCCGCCGCGCATCGAGGTGATACTTTAGATGCATTATTTACCTCAGATGATTGTGATGTTTTGCTGGATTGGCTGCGTCATCAGCGTCTTATTTATCAAGAAGATAACTACTTGATGGTGCATGCTGGATTGTTGCCGCAATGGACCGCCGAGCAAGCAATGGCATACGCCGGCGAGGTTGAAGCGGCACTGCAAGGTGACAATTATCTGGATTTTTTATCCGACATGTACGGTAATTTGCCAAATAGTTGGTCTGATACCTTAACTGGCAAAGATCGACTGCGTGTACTGACCAATGCCATGACGCGATTAAGAGTATGTACTCCGAAAGGCGAGATGGAGTTTACATTCAAGGGCGAGCTAGAAGATGTGCCTGCCGGATTTTTACCTTGGTTTGATGTGCCAACCAGGGCAACAAAAAACACCCTGGTGATTTTTGGTCATTGGTCAGCATTAGGTCTTCAGCAGAGAGAAAACGTCTATGCGTTAGATACTGGATGTTTATGGGGTGGGCAGTTGACCGCAATGAATATTCAGACAAAAGCCATTACACAAGTAGAATCACACCCACTTGATAAGCCACTGAAGCTAAACCATTTAGTCTGACCGATTGAATTGTTCTATTTACACAAAATTCAGAACACCTCAAAAGTTTAGTTTATAACTCTAGTTTTTTACGAATCAAATACTCAATGTGTAGTGTTAATGCACGTCGATCTTTATATTTGTCTGCTAGTTCAGTCAGCGTGATCGGCGCTAGAAAATGTAGCTCCACCACAGGATTTTTCTGGGACAATATCTGCTGCATGGATTCCCGCATGGTTGTTTCTCCCGCATACGCTATACCCGTATTGGCACTGCCATTCGGGCCTGGATAACGAATGGCTACCGGCCAGATGGTGGCATTGGTTTGAATGGCTGCTTGAATCAGGCTGCTCTTAAATGGCTTGATTTCAGTACCGTCGGTTGTAGTGCCTTCCGGAAAAAAGCATAAATTGTCTCCTGCTTCTAGGCTCATAGCGGCGGTATTTACAATGCGCGCAGCATCTTGTCTTTTACTTCGATCAATAAAAAGAGCGTTGGCTTTAATGGCCAAATAGCCAAAAACCGGCCAGCTTTTAATTTCCGCTTTTGCGATAAATCTCAGTGTCACAATACTGTTTAGGGCGTGTATGTCTGCCCACGAAATATGATTGGCCACGAACAGGGTGTTCTTCAAGGCCTCACTTTTGATTGGAATATGGCCTTGACTGATCACGCGCAAATTCAAAGCGGCAAGTAAACGCCAACACCACCACTTGATGAGTTGTAACCTGAGCGATTTGCTCGCGAGTGGCAGCACTAAAGCTGCGAGCAATACGCCCATGACGGTATGTACTAATATGCGGCCAATTCTAAAGTAGCGCGTGATCGTATTGGTTGTTGTAATGGT
The DNA here is from genome assembly GCA_002429455.1 of Methylotenera sp. UBA6020. Classification (GTDB taxonomy): domain Bacteria; phylum Pseudomonadota; class Gammaproteobacteria; order Burkholderiales; family Methylophilaceae; genus Methylotenera. The sequence continues at coordinate 3,559 of DIZU01000052.1, forward strand.
GTCAGCTGTGAATGGTTGCAAAGTGATTGAGCGATGCTGCATGTCCAATCTATTTTAGAAAGTGTGCAGCATATCTTGGGTTGATTCTAGATAAAGGTAACATTACCAGCATATCAGCCGTGTTGAAATAGGGATCCCATGCCGGTTCACCACAAATATAGGCCCCAAGGCGTAAATAACCTTTAATTAATGGTGGGCAAGCCACTTGCATGTCTGCACGCAATGAATGGATGGGTAAAGGGTTGCGTGCGAATACGCGATACTCCAAGGGTGATAAATAGTCATCCTGCAGTTTTTGATACAAACTTGCTGCAGCGTGCCCGCCATCAGACATGCTAACACTGCCACAGCCTATCATGTATTCGTAATTGTGAATTTGCATGTACTTGGCCAGGCCAGCCCATAACAAGGTAATGGTGCCGCCATTGCGATAATTTTGGTGCACGCAAGCGCGACCTACCTCAACCGTGCGGTCGAATAAATGCGCTAGCCGGCTTAAATCAAACTCCCCGGCCGAGTAATAGCCACCAGCTTCATTGGCCTTTTCAGGGCTTAAGATTCGATACGTGCCGATGACTTGATTGGTGCCGCTATCTCGCACGATCAAGTGATCGCAAAAACGGTCAAAACCGTCAATATCCAGGCAACCGGTGCCTGAAAGCTGTGCACCCATTTCTTCGGCAAATACTTTGTAACGCAAGTGTTGTGCTTCTTCAATTTCTGCTTGTGTGCGTGCAAGGCTGATATAAAGTCGTCTTTGGCCTGTTTCTTGTAGTTCTGTATGTTTGCGAATGCGTTCCGCTGTATTGCCAACTAAAGTAAAATATTTGCGAACCATGAAATCTCTCCTTTAAGATGGCAGAGACTTTAATGAATTCAGATTAAAAGGTGATGACAGAAAAATGACTTTTTGTTGACAGGCTATTCTTGATGGTAAGTTTCAATGATGTCATTTATTGACATCATTGAAACTTGGATTGAATGTTGTGATAAAGAAGGCGTGTGACAAGTACTTAATGTGCTACTCGAGTAGTGCCGCCACTTTTAATCAGACGCACTTTGTCGCCGGCCTTAAATGGATCATCAGCTTCTTGTACTATGGCAACTAAACCACCACCATCGAGTTTGACGGTGATTTCCAGGGCATCTTTACGAGTCAATCCTTCTTCGGCAGCGGCTCCTGCAATGCCGCCAACTACCGCACCAATGACTGCGCCAATGATGCTGCCATTCCCATGACCAATAGAACTGCCCGCTACGCCGCCAACCGCCCCGCCCGCAACTGTACCAATTGGTGATTTGGTGCCTTCAAGTTTTACCGGACGCACACTTTCAACAATGCCAGTTTTGACGGTTTGTACTCGACGTGCCTCATCACGACTATAGACACTGCCCGAGTTTGAGCTCGCGCAGGCGGCTAATAAAATGCTTGATAAAATGATGACTAATAATTGGGTTATGCGCACTTTGGCTTTTCCTTAAAAAAACATGCTTCTTAAACGATAATTTCTTTTTAATTACACCTTAATGTTGGCTGCTATCGGCCAGTAACGCTTCACTGATCGCGGTCTCGTTTACTAGCGCTTGAGCGTAAATTGCTTCAATTTCTACACGCGTAGGTTTGTGGTTTTGCCCCCCACGACTTTCGATCTTAATCGCACCCATGGTAGAGGCTAATCTACCGCAAGTTGGCCAATCCCAGCCTCTTGCCATGCCGTAAATCAAGCCGGCGCGATAAGCATCACCGCAGCCGGTTGGGTCAACAATACTCATTGCCTTTACACATGGAATGTCAAAGCGCTGCCCCTCGGCATAAATCTGCGAACCAGCACCACCTAAGGTAACGATTAATGCCTTCACTTTGAGCGCTAGTTGGTCGAGTGATAAACCTGTTTTGTCCTGAATGATTTGTGACTCGTAGTCATTCACCGCTAAGTAATCTGCCATTTCAATGAAATGTAGCAGCTCTTCACCACTAAACATCGGCAGACCTTGGCCAGGGTCAAATAGAAAGGGGATGCCTGCCTCAAAGCATTCGCGGGCATGCTGAAACATGCCATCTCGTCCGTCTGGCGCGATAATCGCCAAATTCACATTTTTTGCATCTTTCACACTATTTTGATGTGACTCTATCATTGCGCCAGGATGGAAGGCGGTAATTTGATTGTCATCCATATCGGTTGTGATGAAAGCTTGAGCGGTAAAGCTATTCTGGATCGTTTTAATATGCGTAGTATCTAATTGATGCTGATTGAGCCATTGTGCGTAACTGGAAAAATCGTCACCCACGGTGGCCATGATAAGTGGATTACCTTCGAGTAATTGCAAGTTGTAGGCAATGTTGCCCGCGGTGCCGCCAAATTCCCGGCGCATTTCAGGAACATAAAATGCCACGCTGAGCGCGTGAATTTTATCTGGCAAAATATGATTTTTAAATTGATCTTGAAACACCATGATGGTGTCGTAAGCAAGCGAACCGCAAATAAGAATGTGCATGAAAGTGGGGGTTGACGGTAAAACGTTCATTATCCTAGGTATCACCTCATACAGGCAAGCCTAATTCAGCGTGAAATTAATGTGCTAATGCGCCATCAATTAAGATTTTTGCTGCTTTTTTTGCATATTTAATGGCGCCAGAGCCGCGTTTCATCTGCTCTGCTTGCACAGCACCTTCAAATAACAGTGACAGCTGTAGGGCCAAGCCGTCGGCATCTTGGATGTTGGCATCGCTCGCTAAGCTACTGATATATTGTCTAAATTGACGTGATTGTTCAGAAGACAGCTGATGCACAGGATTTTCTTCGTTAGGAAACTCTGCTGAAGCCTTGATAAAGCCCATCCCCCGGAAGTTGGGTGAAGTCACCCATTCTTCAATGAACTCAAAGAGCTTTTGTATTTTCTCACTCGGTTTTTTAGTGTTTGTCGTGAGCTGGTCGTTTAGCCAGCTTTGAAAATCTTGATGGCCTTTTTTGAGCACTTCAAGAATTAATATCTCTTTGCTACGGAAATATTTATAAAGCGTCATTTTAGTGGTGCCTGCGACCGCAACAATAGTATCTACGCCAGTCGAGTTAATTCCATGTGTTTGGAATAAATTAGACGCAGTGATCAGTATTTTTTCACGTAACGGAGACATAGGCTAATTATACTAATCTGTATAGCTTATATGCAATCATTATTATCAGTTAGCTTGTTGAATTTGCCATTAACATGGGCGTGAAATTACAGCGTACTTTTTCTAAATAAGAATTAGCAATCGCTAAATTACCAAGATCGGTTGGTAGTTTTCCACCGACAACATTTTCTAGATAAATGGCCTTGTCTTTATCCGGAATTAATAAGACTTCTGGAAATTGACAGGTGCCATTACGCATTTGTTCATATTTTGCATACATTGTAGTCGCATCATGCGCGGTTAAGCCTTTATCGACTACGTAGGTTGCAGCAATGATCGTTGTTTTATAGTGGCTATTGGCGCTAGCTAGATTGGTTTGGTGCTGATTATTTTGTATTAGCTCGGGCAGCCATATTGCTGCGGCGCTTACTAGTAAAAATAAACTAGCTGCAATACCATAAATAGCTGATTTTGAGCATAGCGTAGCAGCTGGCCAATCTTTTTGACTTTGCGCCAAAATGAGCGCATTCGCTACTTTTTTTGCATGTAATAGACTGCCGCTGCTCGGCTGCGTAATTTTTTGCTGTGCAGCATTGCGTGCAATTAGCACAATATGCTCAGCAAGCATGGCGGGGTTAGCGGCGCCGCAGGCCTTGGCTTGTGCGGTGAAAAAGTTAATTAATTGCTGATTGGTAATTTCACTCGGCGTAATTTCAACTTGGATGTTAGGTGCGTTAAGCCAGTCATCTAAAATATCAAACAGACTGAGTATGCGTCCTTGCGGCGTTTTGCTGGACTTCGCCAGCATGTTCAGTAGCCATTCTGAGTTGAAAATATCCATTATGACAAAATCTTATCTTATAGTTTTTCGTTTAGAAAGGTTTAACTTCTACTAGTATCACAATCACACACAGCACAATCACCGGTAATTCATTAAACCAGCGATACCAAATATGGCTGTGCTGATTGTGATCATGCTTAAAGTCATTGACCAGTTTACCGCAATAAATATGATACCCCACCAGCACCGCTACAAATGCTAATTTTGCATGTAACCAACCGCCCGTAATGCCATAGCCTAGCCATAACCAGAAGCCGAAGGTAATGGCTAAAATGGCCAATGGCAACATAAAACGATACAGCTTGTATTCCATCAGTTTTAATCGGTCAGATGTCGCGGTGTCGGTCACCATGGCATGATTAACCAATAATCGAGGCAGGTAAAACAGTCCGGCAAACCAACTGGTGACAAAAATAATATGAAACGCCTTGACCCAAAGCATTAGGCGCCAAGCTCTTTGTTGAGCAGCAGGTACAAAGCATTAAAATCAATATTGCCGATTGTGCGCCGTAATAAATGGCCTTGTTTATCAAAAATAAATGTCGTTGGTGTCAAATTTATTCCACCAAATTTATTCGTTACCTCAGATAAACCATCATGCATCACCGGAAAAGGCAGTGCTTTTTGTTTCGTATAATTGAGCACCTGCGCCGGTGGGTCATAAGGCATAGCCACGGCAATCACTTCGAAACCTTTTTGATGATATTGTTTATAAGTACTCGTTAGCTGGGGCATCTCCTTAACGCAACCCGGGCAATCTGTCGCCCAAAAATTGACCAACACGACCTTGCCCTTTAAGCTGGACATAGAGATTTCTTTACCTTCAATCGTGGTAAACGTTACATCAGGTGCAGCAGTTTTGTTGCTGAGTTGAAAACCTAAAAACACCAGCAAGGCAATAACAATAATGGGTAATAATGATTTTTTTAATGAAATATTCATACGAGTAGTTTATCGTTTTCAAATGATTAGTCTATATGTTTTAATTTAACTACGTAGCTTACATAGTTGGCTGGAAGGTGTTGCTGCCAAGGTTTTGCTAAAAGTATTGCGAACGGGCGCCAATAACCATGAAACTATTGCGCTTATTTGCTAGTCATCACCATGTTATAATGCTGTTTTTAATAACTAAGCTATTTATTAAAACAAAAATGAACGCACCCCTACCTAGCGATATCCTCCATGCAGCACCTCGGCCGGCTACGCGCCTGCGCGAAATCCCTTACAACTATACCTCGTTCTCAGACCGTGAAATCGTCATTCGGTTTCTTGGCGAAGAAATTTGGGATATTTTAAACGAATTACGTGGTGAACGTAAAACTGGTCGTTCTGCGCGTATGTTGTTTGAAGTGTTGGGTGATTTATGGGTGGTTACGCGCAATCCCTATTTGCAGGATGACTTGCTAGAAAATCCTAAACGCCGCAAAGCGTTAGTAGATGCCTTGCAGCACCGTATCGCCGCGATTGATGAGCGTAGCGCCGGCAATGCAAAAGTATTGAAGTTGGTGGTGGCTGGGCGTCAAGCGGTGATGAAGTTTGAAAATGATTTTAAGCAAACGGCCAGTTTACGCAAAAAAACACTGGCTAAGTTAACAAAAATCACCCGCAAAGATAACGTACAGTTTGATGGCTTGGCGCGTGTATCACACGTGACTGATGCTACCGATTGGCGCGTTGAATATCCGTTTGTGGTCTTACATCCGGATACCGAAAAAGAAATCGCCGCCTTGGTACGCGGCTGTATCGAATTAGGCCTCACGGTTATCCCACGCGGGGGCGGTACTGGCTACACTGGCGGAGCCATTCCGCTCACGCCTATGTCTGCCGTGATTAACACTGAAAAATTGGATCAACACACAGGCGTGCAAATGCGCACGTTGCCGGGCGTGGCCAGGCAGGTCGCGACTATTGAGTGTGGTGCTGGTGTGGTAACGCGCCGTGCAATGGAAGCCGCAAGTGACGCGGGTTTAGAGTTCGCCTGCGACCCAACTTCAGCCGATGCCTCTTGTATTGGCGGTAACGTGGCTATGAATGCCGGCGGTAAAAAAGCCGTGCTGTGGGGTACCGCGCTGGATAACCTAGCCTCATGGCGCATGGTAACGCCTGATGCCGAGTGGCTTGAGGTGGAGCGCCTGGACCATAACCTGGGCAAAATTCATGATATCCCGATGGCGCGCTTTAAAGTCAGCCGCTATGCCGAAGATATGAAAACCTTGCTGGCCGAGCCTGAGATTTTAGAAATTGCCGGGCCCAGTTTCCGTAAGCTAGGCTTGGGCAAAGACGTGACCGATAAGTTTTTATCCGGTTTGCCGGGCATACAAAAAGAAGGCTGCGATGGCTTAATTACCTCCGCGACCTTTATTCTGCATCGCATGCCTAAGCATGTGCGTACCATTGCCTTGGAGTTTTTTGGCAACGTATCACACGCAGTGCCAGCCATTGTCGAGATTAAAGATTATTTAGACGCTACCGCTAGAAAAGACCCCATTGTACTAATGGCGGGTTTAGAGCACATGGATGAGCGCTATATTAAAGCGGTGGGTTACGCGACCAAAGCTGCGCGTCAACAACGCCCTAAAATGGTGTTGATTGCCGATATTGCCTCAGATGATGAAAATGCCGTGGGTGAAGCAGCGTCACACATCGTCCGTTTATGTAACGCTCGCGATGGCGAAGGCTTTATTGCAGTTTCTGCCGAAGCACGTAAAAAGTTTTGGTTAGATCGCGCGCGTACGGCCGCCATTGCCAAGCATACCAATGCGTTTAAAGTCAACGAAGACGTAGTGATTCCGTTGCCACGCCTAGGCGATTATTCTGACGGTATTGAGCGCATCAATATTGAGCTTTCAATTCAAAACAAGCTCAAATTACTAGATGCGCTACAAGACTTTGTTCAGGGTGATTTGCCGTTGCAGCAAGATGACGATAGCAATGCCGATGAGAAAATGGTGGAAGCTAAACAAGGCATCGCATTGCAGTTGTTAAGTGAATTGCGTGCGCGTTGGAACCTGATTCTAAATAACCTCGATGCGCCAGTGTCCATATTGGGCGAGCTTGGTAGTGCCTTGAGTGAATACGAAAATGTGTTCCGCGCAGTGCAATCTTACGATTTACGCATTTCCTGGAAACGCGAACTTAAACGCCCAATGGCGGAAATTTTTGCTGGACGTGAGTATCATAAAATATTAAGTCGTTTCGATGAAATTCACAAAGCCGTGCTCAAGGGCCGCGTATTTATTGCCTTGCATATGCATGCGGGCGATGGCAATGTGCATACCAATATTCC
>DIZU01000044.1:0-11201 GCA_002429455.1 Methylotenera sp. UBA6020
GGTCTACACTGCGCATATAACGAGAGTTAAGCTGCTTAAGCTTACGTGCAAGTTTCTGGTGTTCAGGACTGGTAATGTTATGCATGGCGCGGCTGATCGACTGCTCGATATCAATGGCAGGATAATGGCCGCTCTCAGCCAGACTGCGACTTAGTACAATATGTCCATCGAGGATTGCACGTGCCGCATCGGCAATGGGGTCCTGTTGATCATCACCTTCGGTAAGCACCGTGTAGAAGGCCGTGATCGAGCCTTCGCCACGCTTGCCATTACCGGTACGCTCCACCAGCGCCGGTAGCTTGGCAAACACTGAAGGCGGATAACCTTTGGTGGCGGGCGGCTCACCAATGGCCAGTGCAATCTCGCGCTGTGCCATAGCATAACGGGTCAATGAATCCATGATCAGCAACACGTTTTTACCTTGATTACGGAAATTCTCGGCAATGGTGGTGGCATAGTTGGCACCTTGCAGACGCATCAGTGCTGGTGCATCGGCCGGTGCTGCGACTACCACCGAACGTGCTAGCCCATCCGGACCCAGTATCTGCTCGATGAACTCCTGCACTTCACGACCACGCTCACCTATCAAGCCCACCACAATCACATCAGCAGTGGTATAGCGCGCCATCATACCCAGCAGCACACTCTTACCTACGCCTGAACCAGCGAATAAACCCATGCGCTGGCCGCGCCCAACGGTGAGCATACTATTGATAGCCCGCACACCCACATCCAAAATTTCCTCGATGGGCGCACGCATTAGCGGGTTCAGTGGGCGTGCAGATAAAGGCGCGCTTTGCAGCGTTTCAATCTTGCCTAGATTATCCAGTGGATTACCTGCGCCATCCACCACACGACCTAGCAGTTCATTACCGACCGGCAGATGCCGCGCACGGTCTGCGACCCGTCGACGTGGCGGCTGATCATGGCGGGGCTTGGGCAGAGCCTCAGTGACCTCTAACGCAAATACCTTTGCGCCAGGCATCACGCCATCAACACTGCTTTGCGGCATCAACAACAAGCGTTCGCCATCGAAACCAACCACCTCGGCCTCCACCCGGCTGCCTTCTGTCAGAGGCACATAGCATGCGCTACCGATAGGCAGCTTGATACCAACAGCCTCCATCACCAACCCTGTCAGCTTTGTAATGCGGCCGGCGATTTCCAGAGGCTCGACAATGTGCAGTATTTCCTTGCAATCACGAATATGGTCATGCCAGCGCTGCTGATGCAGGTTTGGCTGGGCTAGTGTTTGTTCGATCATGGCAGCAGCCAATCATTATTTTGCGCCAGCGCATCGCTGATTCTTTTCCAACGTACCGCATTGGTAGCGTCAATGTGGTTAGCGCCAGTTTCAACCAAACAGCCACCGCGCTCAACATTGTTATCTTCCTGTATCTGCCAATGCTGGCTGGATATCTCCTCTGCCATGTACTCTCGCAGCATATGCGCATCATCACGATGCACCAGGATTCTAGCTGGCTTCTGGATATGGGGCAGGTAATGAATGGCATCCATGACTACCGGCAGGAGGATGGCAGGGTCCACATTCAACTTTACTTTCAACATGGATTTAGCAATATCCAACGCCAAAGACAGCACGTCATCCGCGATCTGCTCATCCGATTTTTCAAGCGCCTCACTGAAAGCTGCCATCAGTGTAAGAAATTGCTGTATATCCTCTTGGGCATCTTCTTTAGCTTGTGCCATACCCACGGCAAAGCCTTCCTGGATGCCTTTGGTATAGCCTTCCTTGCGCGCACTTTCAAAAATCTGTGCGATTTTTTCAGGAGCGACAACATCTTCCTTTGGCTTGAGCTTACTGCTACTTTGATTACCATCGGCAAACGAAGACATCTCCCATCGTTCGTAGGCGGTTTGCTGCTCTTTAGGAACGCCCATATTAGCCATATTGAGCACCTCTATACATATTTATCGTCGCCACTGCCGCCAAGCACAATCTGACCTTCATCCGCCAGCCTGCGTATAACCTGCAGGATTTGTTTCTGCTGCGTTTCAACTTCTGAGAGCTTGACCGGGCCTTTTGACTCCAGGTCGTCTCTCATCATTTCTGCTGCACGTGTCGACATGTTCTTGAATATCTTCTCACGCATTTCTGGGGTGGTACCCTTGAGCGCAATGATGAGCGTTTCCGACTGCACTTCCCTCAGCATGACCTGGATACCCTTGTCATCGATATCTATGATGTTGTCGAACACAAACATCTCATCCATGATCTTCTGAGCAATATCGTCATCATAATTCTTCAGCCCTTCCATGAGGCTAGCTTCGGCATCGCCACTCATAAAGTTCATGATATTGGCCGCCACCTTGATGCCACCCATAGTTTGCTTTTTGATATTCTCGTTGCCGGTCAGTAGCTTGGTCATCACATCGTTGAGTTCACGCAAGGCGACAGGTTGTACGCCATCCAGGGTTGCAATACGCAGCATTGAATCTTGGCGTAGCCGCTCGGTAAAATGACTGAGAATCTCCGAAGCCTGGTCCGGCTCCAAATGCACTAAGATGGTCGCAATAATCTGTGGATGCTCGTTCTTGATAAACTCGGATACCGTGTGTGCGTCCATCCATTTCAGGCTTTCGATGCCGCTGGCATCGCGCCTTTGCAAAATACGATTCAGCACGTTCGAAGCCTTGTCTTCACCCAGCGCTTTAGTCAGTACCGCGCGGATATACTCATCAGAATCCATGTCCAGATTACTGCTTTTATCTGCTTCGACCAGAAATTCCGCCACCACGGTTTCCACCTCCTTGCGGCCTACGGCATTTAATGTTGCCATCGCAGTTCCAAGTTTCTGCACTTCTTTCGGGGTGAGAAACTTCATCACTTCTGCAGCCTCATCTTCACCCAGCGCAAGCATCAGTACTGCGCTTCTCATTACACCAGCATCACTCATTTATGCTACTCATTTCCATTAGTCCAGGCTGCAACAACACTGGCGACCATTCTGGGGTTGTCTTTTGCCATCAGCTTAGCCTCTTCCAGACTCTGTTCATAGTTCTGGCGGGCTAACTTGTTACGATCGCCTGCACCGCTTAGATTCACGATGGCATCCTCGACTACTGGTGCTTCCAGCAATTTTTGTGGTGGCGCTGTCAGTTTACGTAACATAGGCTTCAAAGCGCGCGAATAAATCAAGAACAACACGACAATGCCAACAATAAAACGCAAGGCATCTTTGGCATATTCTATCGTTTCAGGATCTTTCCAGAGCGGTACTTCCGGCAATATTTCGGCAGGCTCACCGGCAAATGAACTATTCACTACCGTAAGAGCGTCGCCACGTTCTTTATTAAAGCCCATCGCTTGCATAGCCAAGTCGTTGATTTGCTTTTTCTCAGCTTCGGTGAGTGGGCGATAGGTCACTTTGCCTTTTTTATCCACGACCTGCATGTTGTTCACCACCACAGCAACATTCAAGCGCTTGATACCGCCCATGGCTTGCTGCACATAACGCACAGTCTTATCGACCTCGTAATTGGTGGTCATGTTCTTTTGGCTGTTCACTGGCGTTGCCTCAGCGGCAGTTGCTGAAGGCGTCGCGCCAGCCGGCGAGGTGCTTGCTGGCGTTGAGATAGGCGCAGTAGCATTCGCTGGCGGCTGATTAGATAATGCACCCGGTACACCCGTTGCCGCACCGCCACTGCTGGTCTTCGACTCGTTACTTTGCATGCTGCGAATCGTCACATCGTCAGGCTTTTGATTAGGCTTATAGGTTTCTGCCGCCTGCTCCAGACTGGAAAAATCAATTTCCGCACTGGCTTCGGCACGCACGTTCTTGGCACCGACAATTGGCGTGATGATGGACTCAACGCGCTTGACGATACTTTGCTGAATGTCATCGATATACTTGAGTTGGGTCGGGTCTAGATTATTGGCACCCATTTTTTTGGAAGTATCTGACAGCAGATTGCCGTTTTGGTCAACCACTGTCACATTAGCCGCAGGTAAATCTGGCACGCTACTGGCAACCAGATGCACTACTGCACCGACCTGTTGAGCGTCCAGGCTACGGCCTGAGCGTAGATTCAATAATACCGAAGCAGTAGGTTTCTGTTGATCTCTTACAAATACCGAAGCCTTAGGAATAGCCAGATGAATCCTCGCCACCTCGACCGCACCGATTGACTGGATGCTGCGTTCCAGTTCACCTTCCAAGGCGCGCTGAAAATTAACCTGTTCAACAAATTGCGAAACACCAAATTTCTGGTTCTCCAACAATTCAAAACCGATATTGCCACCTTTTGGCAGGCCGTCAGAAGCCAGTTTCAGGCGTGCCTGGTGTACTTGAGCCGCAGGCACCAAAATTGCCGTGCCGCTCTCGGAAAACTTGTAAGGCACATTCATCTTTTCCAGCGCGGCCACAATGGCCCCACCATCTTTATCGGTGTAGTTTGAAAACAGTATGCGGTAATCCGGCTGCTGGCTCCATAACCAGAACACGACCATCACTGCAATTACGGCAGCTACACCGGCCACCAAGAGCAACTTGTTGCCCATTGACCCGATCACACCACCACTAGTTAAGGCCGCGTCAGTTGCTGCTGCCATCATGCATCTCCAATTTGCTACACATCAAATGCTTCACGCATTAACCATTACTTCAAAACCGTTTAATACTCCGTATTGAAAGCAAAATCGCTTCGATGACGTATTGAATAGCATTATGCTGATTGTCTGCATTTTCAAACTTGGGAATAGAGCAATTTTCATCGACCTATTTAGCTGCTCACATCGAATCAGAAGTGTTAAATTAGTCATGGAGAAATGTAGGTTGATATCACTAGACTCAGATGAAATGGAGGTAAACCATGATAGCAGGTGGAATTGATTCAAGCAGGATAGAATCCATGCTTGCGCAACTAAAGGCTTCTGCCCAGCGCCCGCAGACCGATGCTATAGGCGGAATGGCCTCTGCAGTGGCTATGCAGAAGACTCAAGGCACAGGAAAACTAGACTTTTCTGAAGCATTAAAAGCATCACTTAATCAGGTGAATCAGGTACAAGTCGAAGCCGAAAAGCTGGGTAAAAACTTTGCCATGGGCGATGACAGCGTCAGTCTTTCTGACGTCATGATTGCCGGACAAAAAGCTAACATCTCGTTTCAGGCTACCGTACAGGTCCGCAACAAACTGGTCTCCGCCTATCACGACATTATGAACATGCAGGTCTAAGCAACCTTAGACCTAGCAACCTCAGGTCTAGTTACTAAGATCTAATCACTAACATAGCCCTGTATTTAACACGGCAAAGCTGACATAGTCAGAGTATGACATCCGCTGCATTAGCCTTGCCTTCCTCCAGCCGGTATAACCAGGCCAGAATTTCAGAAATCGCCTGATACAACGCAGGCGGGATGTGATCATCAAGATCCACCTGCATCAATAACGCGATCAGGTCCTTAGACTCATGTATGAATACATGATGCTCCTTAGCTCTGGCTATAATCTGCTCTGCAATCTGCCCACGGCCTTTGGCCACGACTTTTGGTGCATAATCACCAGTTGCATAAGCCAGAGCGATGGCTTGCTGATTGGGGTTGGTGGCATTGTAGCCGCCTTTAGTCATGCCGCACCACCGTCAAGGCATCTAACTGTTGACCGTTCTTCACGATGGCCTCAGCCAAGTTTTGCCTTTGACTCTCAAGAATATCCAATGTTTGCGCTTGTTCCGCAAGGATATTGATACGCATGCGTCCATCTATCAGGCTTAACCTGGCCGACACTTTGCCCATATGTGGCAAATGCAGGGTCAACTCACTCGCAATCGGTCTTGCCTCAGCCTGTTGCTCACTTGATGCCTGCTGACCAGCAGTACCTGCAGTATCTCGCTGCTGCAGATAAACATCCCAACTCATCTTTTGCCCAGGCCATACTTCGCCATGCCATGCCATGCTCTGGTTTTCCAGAAGTGCTAATTGTTGTGACACTAAAGCGGCAAGCGGCGAACTGCTTTGGTTTTGATTTTGCGGCTCCTGCATAACAGACGCCAGAGTTCGGGAACCCTGAACCAGCTCACTCAAATGTGATTCATAAAACAGCCCACTGTTAGTCACTGCATGCTTTAGATCCTGAGCCATGACTTGCGTATTTTTAGGGCTATGCGAGACGACGACGGCGGCCTCATAACGGGTCGAGGCTCCTGCACCCTCCGCCTCTTGCAGATACTGGCCGATTAGATGGGCGGCCGGGCTGAGATCCGTGGTAGTACCGGCATTGCTGCTGGACATTGGTGCGAGAAAAAATGTCGGCACCGGACTATCCTGCATGTATCGCAGCAATAATGTTTGCCCAGCCTGTGCTGCCGTGCCTAACTCCATTTTAAGAATGACCCCATCAACTTTGACGTTGTATGCAGTGTCACCCACTTTTGATAATACCTGAGCGAGATACTCTTGCCCTTTGACAAACTGCGTAGCCCTATCGCCTAGCTCCTGCGTTGTACTGCCTATGGTCTCTACAGCCAGCACCGGCATTATTCTGGCCACTGGGTTAATACCTGAGATGTCGGGCTGTTTGACTATCATGATGAACCCAGATTATCCTATAAAACAGTTACCCTAAAAACAGCAGCTGTGCAGCATATCAAAAGTGTTTGTCATCATCACCTTATGGGTAAAAGACACCAGTATTCAGAACAAGGACTTTCACTTGTGTTCCGTAAAATACATCTGCAAAGCCAGTTCTTGGCTTATCCGTGGAATATATGCACTAAAGCGTATTATTTCACACTTTACTTGCCAGTTTACTGGCTTAGTAAATTGGGGAAGCCAAATACTGGCTCACACGCCAATGTCAGTGACCGTAGGCGCTAGTGAGCTTTTTTTCCGTTTGCTTACTATTCATCATTGAATTTAATCTCACCATCCAAGGCGACACCAGATTGCGTATCTCACGGTCATCAGCAAGAATGCTCTTGATACTCGCTACCTTGCGCTCACGCGCATCACTAGTGAGCGGTAGCGCATCTTCAATAATCTTGAGCGTTTCGACATGTTGGGCACAACTTCTTTCCAACTCAGTCAGCTTATCCCAATCCTGTTGTTTGGCAGCCAATAGCATTTGTTTCGTCAACTCAGCGACGGCCTCATATAAAGCAATTGTGTTGTGGTATGCCATACATTAAACCTTTGCGTAATTGGCAACATTGCGATTTACAGCAAGGCCGTCTTGACTAGGTTGCACCATAGGAGTCACTTGAGATACCGATTGCGTATTGCCAATGGCTTCCCAGGCACCCTTCAATTCCGTTAACAGCTTGATGACCTCAAGCACCAGTTCCGGCTGGTTACGAATATTGGCGCTATACAATCTACCGCTCATATAGGCGTATAAGGCATCCAGACTCACCGCAATCTCACCGCCAGCATTTTTGTTCAGGCTCAGCCTGAGCCCGCTTTCAATAATCATAATCGCTTTGGACAACATTGCGCTTTTGTTCAAAATATCCTTCTTCTGCATATGGCCGATTGCACTGTGGCATGCGGTAATAGCCCCTTCATAAAGCATGATGATCAATTTGTGCGGATTCGCTGCGAGCACACCAGTTTCAATACCAATTTTGGCATAAACATTAACCCCTCGTTGATTAAGTCCAAACATAATCGTGTCCTTTACCTGTTATTATTTATTAGCGTTGATTGCTGCAATTTGCTGGGTGAGGAAATTGCTGGTTGTAGTCATACTAGCCATCAATGTATCAAGCTGAGTAAATTGTGCACGGTAACGCGCCTCAATTGCAGTCAGCCGGATATTAATCGAATCTGCCTGTTTATCCAGGCGGGTGATGGAGCTGTTAATGCCATCTGTTCTCGAGGCTAAAATGCCACCATCGCTCAGCAGGTTGGTGATGACGTTATTCAACTGGGAGGCATAACCGATACTAAAGTTAATCGTGCCGCGTGCGCCCAAAGCACCACCTGACACATTGACGTTCAAACCCTCGCTTGCATCACCTACCGCACCAACCAGGTTAGTGCCAGTACTGGTTGCAGCAACGCCATTGATCGTGCCTGCAGCATTAACTAAGCTTGTTCCAAGCTGGCTGACCGTAATGGCATAAGTACCAGCCAACGTTTTACTGGTACTGCCCGAGTAGGTAATCTGCGGATCCGTTGCTTTGGCAGAAGTGGTGAACAAGGTGGCAATATCACTGAAATTAGACGCCAATGCCGATGTCAGTTTGGTTGAATCCAATGCCAATTGACCGCTGGCCTGAAATCCCACGCCAATCTGGCTGAGCGAGGTAATGGTACCGCTACTGGTAATGGTGTTCGTCATCACCTTCTTGACCTGATTAATTACTGACCTTGCCGTGGCATCTCCCAATAGCGCACCTGACGCTTTGCCTGTCGGATCAAAATTCGTCAAACTGCGCAAAGTAGTATCCAGCTTATTGTAGGCATCAACAAACGCGGTGACTGACGCCTTCACTACGTCCTTGTTACTCGCCACACCCAGACTGACACTATTGCCACCGCTGGTGGTCAACAGGTTAAGTGTCATGCCACTAATGGCATCGGTAATGGTGTTGCTAGCTT
Source organism: Methylotenera sp. UBA6020 (assembly GCA_002429455.1). Taxonomy (GTDB): domain Bacteria; phylum Pseudomonadota; class Gammaproteobacteria; order Burkholderiales; family Methylophilaceae; genus Methylotenera. The sequence goes on from DIZU01000044.1 coordinate 8,562, forward strand.
TAACGACAGCAATACCATCAATATTCAAAAGGGCATTTTTTGCTGTCTGCATTTCTGTCATATTTTTGCCACTACCGACGCCAGCGGTTGGGTCATACGCTAACTGTGATAGCCCGGCAGCATCAGTATTGTTGCCATCGTCATCTGCGACGGAAATCTTCAGGCTGTTCACCTCACCGGTGTCTTTCGACGTAATCACCAGGCGGTTGGTAGTGCCATCATTGACAATGGTTGCACTCACACTGGAGTTTGACGCATTAATCGCATCACGCACCCCTGCCAGTGTGTTATTTGCACTGGTAATCGGAATGGCAACATCGGTTTTAGCTGCATTTGCCGTAAAGGTATTGCCGACACTATCATAGCTACCAAAAGAGATGGTCAGTGTACCGGTACCGATGGTATCTGAGGTATTGGCGAAACCCGTCAGGCTAAGCTTTTGCGACTTAGCCAACTGGCTCACTGTCACCGCATAATCACCGAGTGTCGCACTGCCATCCGTAGTCGCCGTAAACACACTGCTATCGCCGGATGTCACTGTCTGCGCATTGAATTTGGATGCAGTGGAAAGCGCACTAACCGCAGTCTGAAAAGTAGACAAAGCACTCTTCAGCGTACCATATGCAGATATCTGCGATTGATAAGCCGTTTTTTGTGTCGTCACATCCGTTAATGGTTTTTGTTCAATAGCCATTAAGCTGGTAACGATACCATTCACATCAAGACCTGATCCTATTCCTGCAGATGAAATACCCATGTGAATGTCCTTTTCAAACAACTTTCAATCATAAGAACTGTCAATTAAATAGCAGCTTAATAACTTAATGATATTCAACTAAATAACGCAGTTACCCGTCACTACCAAACAAAAGCTTACAACTACGCGGTCTGCTTAATAACCAGGCCTTGCAACTTATCCAGCGTCTTTGACATTGCCAGCACTTCCTCATTTGGAATCTGCCTCAATACCTTTTTGGTTACTGTATCAACCACTTTCACTACCATGCGCTCAGACTCATGATCTAATGAAAATTCAACGGTCTGTAATGTTGGTGCCACAAACTCATTCAGCTTCTTAACTGCGGCATCCAGTGTCGACTTATCCGCCACTTCAACTGGTTGCTTATTCTCTACAGGTTGTTTATTTTCAGCCTTTACAACGGGCTTAAGCCCTACCGGGCTCACTAACGCATTTTGGCTGCCTGCAACATTTTGCACCGCAGCCAGTTTCCTAACAGAGCCATAAGCATCCAAAGAGGAATTGAACATGATTTTCTCCTTTGCAAAACCCCACAGGATGATCAGGCCTGTGGGTGATAAGGTTTATACGTCGTTTACGCTTAACCTCTTAATAGTGCTAACACACCGTTAGGTAAGGAGTTGGCTTGCGCTAGCATTGCAGTACCTGCTTGTTGCAAGATCTGACCGCGGGTCAGGTTTGCTGTTTCTGAGGCAAAGTCAGCATCCATGATGCGCGATTTGGCAGCAGATTGGTTCTCTACAGACACTTGCAAGCTACTCACAACAGACTCAAAACGGTTTTGTACAGCACCCAGCGTAGCACGCTGTGTGTTGATGGCAGTAAGTGCAGTATCAATATCAGTGATGGCCTGTGTAGCAGCAGTAGAACTAGAAACAGCACCAGTAACTGTACCGGCTGTCACTGCACTGACAGAAATCGTGTCAGTGGTATCAGCACCTACCTGAAAAGTTGTAGCTGTCGTACCGAATACTGCAGCGCCGTTAAATTTTGTCGCTGTCGAGAGACGTGTCACTTCAGTTTTAAGTTGTTGAAACTCAGCATCCAGATTAGCCTGGTCACCTGTTGTATTAGTACCGTTAGCAGATTGCACAGCCAGTTCACGCATACGTTGCAATGAGTCGGTTTGTTTAGCTAAGCCACCTTCAGCAGTTTGCGCATAAGAGATCGCGTCATTTGAGTTGCGGATCGCCACGTTCATGCCACGTATTTGTGAATCCATACGGGTGGCAATTGCCAGACCAGCAGCATCGTCTTTAGAACTGTTAATACGTAAGCCTGATGACAAGCGCTCTAATGAAGTATGAAGAGCGTTTTGTGAAGTGGTTAAATTACGTTGTGTGTTTAATGATGCGATGTTGGTATTAATGACTGAAGCCATGATGATTCTCCTAAATTAAAATTGAATTTCAATTACACCGTATTGCCTTTAGCGTTGCAAATCACTTCTAATTGCGCTGCTGATGTAACTATTATCGGTAAGCTTTTAAGAAAATTTAGGGTAAGGCTTGAAATTTTCTTTTGTTGTCTTGCCGATTAAGCAATCCTGATGTAAAGGATATCGGTTGTAATTTTCATATCTTTAGGGTCATGCAAAATACCTCTGTTTTTATATCAAACAACTCAACATAAATCATTAAGCCAAATCTGCTTGTCAGCCTTACTCTAGGCCAACCCAAGCCATCAACTAAAATATATTACTACTCGGCTATGTTTCGGTTAATTTAAGGACCTCTAAACTTTAAAAGGCCTCAATTAAATATTGTTAGCCATGATATTCAATAACCGGTGTTAACAAAGAAGCTAATAAAGGGGATAAAACTGGTTAAATCTTAAGATGCTATATGGGCAAACTCATTAGATGCTGCATGAACGGTTAG
>DIZU01000044.1:11461-13668 GCA_002429455.1 Methylotenera sp. UBA6020
AATGTTGCGCGGACCTCAGCAAGTTGCTCTAGATGGCTTGCCCAGAACAAGCCATGGTTCAAGAAATCGGTTTCATCGAGTGCAACAAAGTCATTCAGGCCGACCTGGCTCATCACGTCCAGCGCACCACGGCTTGCCAGGCTATGCCCTTCGATGCAAAGTGTGGGTATGCCCATCCATACTGCATGACAAGTAGTAGTGACGCCATTGGATGGGAAGGTATCCAGACAGATATCCACTGCATGATGCAGCTTCAGGTAATTTTCCATGGAACTGCGCGGATGGAAAATCAGACGATCACACGCAACCCCACCTAGAACGAACCATTCAATGATAGCGTCATAGCTACCATCATGTGGCATGGCGCCCAGCAGCATCTTGGCATTGGGTAAGGCATTGAGCAATTTGCACCACAAGCTGACGACACCAGGGGTAATCTTGTTAGGACGGTTAAAACAGGCAAATGTAAGGTAACCATTCTTCAACGCCGGTAATTCGTTAACTTCAGGCGCCAGTTCAGATGGCATAAATGGCGCATTGGCTGGCAATTGCACCAATTTTTCAGTAAATTGGTTATCCAGCTTTCCTGGCGGCACCAGATAGCTGTCTGCAAGGTAGTAATCCATGGCAATCAAACCCGTGGTGGATAGATAACCAAGCCAACTCACCTGCACCGGTGCTGGTTTCATGGCAAAAGTTAACAGGCGGTTGCCCGCTGTATGGCCATCCAGGTCGACCAGAATATCAATGCCATCTTCCCGGATTTTTTTAGAGAGTGCGTCATCGGGTAAAGCATCAACCTTGTTCCAGTATCTGAATTTTCCTTGTAAACGTTGCGTGATGCTGTCTTCAATAGCGCTGGCGGAATACGCATGCAATGATAAATGCAGGGAAACGGACAAGTGGTTGAGCAATGGCTCAATAAAATAGGCCAGTGAATGATCTCTGAAATCAGCCGAGACGAAACCAACCTGCAAGCAGCGTTCAGGGGCGCGCTGATTGGCATGTTGTGGCCATGAGGTTTTTAATGGCAGTTCATACTGCTTACTAAAGCTGCAATGTTCTGCAAACAACGCCTTTGTATCAACTTTTTCTGAATGGGAAAGGCAAAAAAGCAGATTGCTATAGCAACTGGCATAACCGGGGTTCAGTTCAAGCGCACGTCGGTAATGGCCAATGCCGGCCTCCACATCACCCGCATCTTTTTTAACGATACCTAGATTATTGTAAGCAGCAGCATAATCCGGCTTAAGCTTAATCGCCTGTTCAAAGGCAATTGCTGCGCCTGTTAGATCACCCAGATTTTTCAAAATCAGACCGTAATAACAATGCTCTTTCGCATCGTCTGCATTTAACTCCAAAGCCTTGAGCGCCGGCAATCTGGCATCTTTGCCCTGAATAAGAAAGGTATCACTCAGGATCTTCCAGCCGACTAGCCAGTGAGGATTCTGCTCAACCAGCATTAGTATTTTGTTCTCTATTTCTTCGTAACGCTGTTGTTCAAACAACTTTATCAACACATCTTCTATAGAAGATAACGGTAATTTTTCCGGTTTTTTCTGTTGCTCTTCCGCAACCTTACTTTCCAGCATCGCCGCTAAAGACTGAACCTCTTTACCAGACAGCCCTGCTTCCAAACCATAAGACAACACAAGTTGGGCATCCTCATAGTGCGCTGCCTGAATAAGCGCGCCAATATAGCTCAGCCAGTATTGCTCTTCCTGAGGGTCTGCCTCCAGCGCAGCTTTGAAGAATGGCAGACTGCTATCAGCATGCTTCTCTTCCAGCTCAATTAATCCAAGATTGTAGTTGGCGTTGGGTTGATTGGGATATTCAAGCAGAATCTCACGATAGAGGCATTCCGCCTGTTGTGTATGGCCAGCCCGATGCAAAGACACGGCCTGTTTCAGACATTGCTCTGCAGGTATAACTCCTTGAGTCGTCATGACAACACAGACTTGGTGAACTGGGTAAAACTCAGCATGCCCTGTTCCATGGTGGCAATTGGTAGTTCATGCTGGTTATTTATGGGTGACATGGTCGCTCGGCCCGATTTATTATGATGCAATTATCAACGAACCTGGGGCTAATAGAAGTGACGAAAAAAGTCCCGGCAAACTGCAGCCTATTGGCTAATCTGCGCATCCCGCTCAGCAATTAGCGTGTTAATTTGCATGTCACGTTCAGCAATGAGGTGGTTAAGATTG
>DIZU01000044.1:13885-16231 GCA_002429455.1 Methylotenera sp. UBA6020
ATTTGTAGCTGCAGCGTCGCTTCACGTGAGAACAGATCATACTTACCCGTGATCGCAATAAAGTCCCCTGGGGTAAAGCCATAGACCTCCTCAATCGCTTGCCTACGGGGAGGATTATTAATGATATCGAACAGAATCTCGATAGCCAACAATTGCCAAAGAAAGAAACCTCCGGACTCTAAACATACTCTGGACAACACATATTCTGGATCCGTGTCTTCACCTCGATCATAAGAGATAAAATCCGGAAATGTCTTGAAGATGTCATCTTGTCCCAAAATAGTCCGGTATAGCTGTAGCACCTTCTGGTTTTCATTAAAAAGCCTGATGCGACTTTCCGGGCGATTACCACTAGTGTTCATTTCACCATCACGAACACGGAACCTAATCAGGCGATCCACCATCACATGAATTTCATACTGGGCACAGAGCCGCACCCACATATCGAAATCGCCGAGTTGACCTAGGCCCAATCTATAAAGACCGCAATTCAGGTAACACGATTTACGAATCAGGATACTTGGATGACATAGTGCGTTACCGCTGAGAAAAAAGTGGCGAAGCCACTCATGGCGGGTACGATTGGGCTGATTAAAGATATTGCAATAAGTATGGCTCTTATCGGCCAGTGGCACACCACGCTCGTCCGTAGCCAGGGCATTAGTAAAAACGGCACCAACGTCCGCGTGACCTTCCAAGAAAGCAACCTGCTTTCCCAGCTTATCTAATTCCCAAACATCATCTGAGTGATGGATAGCGATATATACACCTGAAGCCACGTCAGCGATGGCCTTGTTGATGCCATAAATACCCCGCTTCGTGACCTCATTGCGGAATGCTTTAATACGTGGATCTGAATAGCTGCTGATCACTGCCCACGAATTATCGGTAGAAGCATCATCCCAGATGATAAGCTCAAAATCGGTAAAAGTCTGATTGAGTACACTATCAATCGCTTCGCGAATAAATTTATCGTGATTAAACGATGTCAAAATTACAGAAACTCTAGGCGTGTTTATATTATTCGGCAATGTATTCATTTGGTTATCCTAAGTAGTCTTTTTAATCATCTCTACGCCATTGCAAACTGCATCGGCAACAACAGTAGGTGAGTTCCACATCAACACGTCGAGAATTGAAAGGTATGGTTCGTATTGGTAGGGAGCAGTGTTATAAACCAACTCCCCGGCTTGGGCAAAGTCCAAGGCAATTCCGCGTGCGATAAACTTTGCTGGATCAAATATGTCCTGACCACCAGCCGGATTAATATATCGATTTGCACCAAGCATACTGCTTATTTCTAGCGCCCACTCCCCAGGCGGCAATTTTTCAGGTAACGGCAGATTCAGTTCAGAACAAATTCGATAATTAAATGGAATGCCCAGATACCGGCACACCGCGCTCAGGCTACGCACGTTTAGATGAACCAGCGAGTCATCTGTCGCCTTATCAAATACATCATGGACTAGTGCATTAACCACATCGAAGTAAGGCGCTTTGTTCTTGTAGTGGCTCAACTTTCCAACTACATTTGCTTTCGCATCGGAAAGATTTAATACTTTCGCTTCTGAGGTCTTGATCGAAATAGACGAGTTTGATAATGGCACCGTAACATACTGCCATCCCGAATTTGGATGGAGAACGCGGTTACGATTCATCCATGTTTTGGGTGTGTACTGGGTAATATCGAAAACGACCCACTCGTCCACGGCGGCAATCAGGGAAAAATGCCCTAAATACGGAAAAAAATAGGGCTGCATGATGCCCAGCGTTAAATTATTTTTCATGCTGCAAACGGATTGCCGTCGAGGCTTGCTGTGCTCTGGCGAGAATATTGCAAATGCGCTCAACGCTTTGCGCAGAAACGAGCGCTCCAATGGGAAACTGGATGCACGATGCGCAAAGACTGTCGGTATTTGGCAAGCTATCCAGATACTGCGGGAACTCTTGAACATACGGGATGCTACGGTGCAAGCCGGGGTAAAAATATCGCCGGGCAACCACGTTCTCGGCCATGAGTATGTCTATGAGAAAATCTCTGGAAAGACCAAACTCACGCTCGTCCACGTTGCATACCAGATATTGGAAATTCGAGAAACTGACGCCAGTCGGTTTGACCAGATGCAGACCCGGAATTGCATTTAGCTGCGTTTCATAAAGTCGATACAGGGTTTCGTTGTTTTTCTGGTTTTGCGGAAAGTCCTCAAGACTCATCAAGGCAATGGCCGCCTGCGCTTCGGACATTCTCGCATTTGCAACTCTGACGATACTCACAGGCTTTTCTGCACCGTAGCTGGGGCGAATACTGCGCAGACGTGCGGCCAGCTCATCGTCATTGGTACAGAT
>DIZU01000044.1:16416-16721 GCA_002429455.1 Methylotenera sp. UBA6020
GCACGCCCGAAATTTCCAATCGCAACGCCATCGACACGGCAACCAAAGGCATGTGCCGAATCAAAATACAGCTGGATACCATGAGCATCAGCCAACTCTATAAGCGCTTTCTGGTTGCAGGCGCCGCCCCACAGATTCACACCCATGATCGCACTGACATCTTTATCGATGAGTGCTTCGATCTTGTCAATGTCGATTTGATGGGTATCCAGATCAATATCGCAAAAAACCGGTTTCAGCCCAGCCCAAGTCAGTGCTTGTGCCGATGCGGCAAAGGTAAAGGACGGAAGAATCACTTTGCCAGT
>DIZU01000044.1:16993-20548 GCA_002429455.1 Methylotenera sp. UBA6020
ATGCTTGACGCCTAAAAACTGCTGGAGTTTCTCTTCAAGTTCATGATGAAGCGGGCCATTGTTGTTATAGTACTGCCGCTCAAAGATGCCTTTAAAGGCGGCCTCATAACGCTCCCAAGATGGAAAGTACAGTTGACCAATGGGCAGTGGTTTATCAAATGTGGGTTTTGCACCGAAAAATGCAAAGTTAGTTGTATTCATATGGCTCTACACTATTCTCATGTAAACGACGGCTGATCGGACCTGCATTGGCCGATAAAAAACCCAGAATCTCAACGATGTCAACGATGTCATCATTGCTGACGAGTTGCCCGCAGGGAAGATTGAGGAACCTTTCCGCGAGCATGTCTGTCACGGGCAAATCGCTGGAAACATGAGGGAATGCCATGGGTTTGCTATGCAATGGTGGCGAGTAATAAGGCCGCGCAAGAATCTTTTCCGCGTTCAAAATACTGATAGTGTCTTGGCGGGTCAATGGCCACTCATCAAGAAGTTCTACCACGATATTTTTATACCCGGCCTCGTGATTCTCATCAAATTCGAGCAAGCGTATGCCGGAAATAGCCGAGAGTAAACGCTTATAGGTGTAATAGTGCTGACGATTGCCCGTAACCTGCTCATCAACACCGTCCAGACTAGCAAGCGCCATGGCCGCATGTATCTCATTAAGTTTGGCGTTCATCCCGTTAGACACCACAATTTTATCCATTTGCTCGAAACCAAAGCCCCGCATCAAAGCCAGTTGTCTTGCCAGGCTGGCATCATTGGTAGTGATATAACCGCCGCCAAAACCATTCATCAATTTGCAGGCATGCAGGGAAAATCCTTCGGCATTACCGAAACCGCCAACTTTTCCGCTAGCAGTCGATTCATAAACGGACTCGACAGAATCGAACAGCAGCGGGATATTTTTCTCTTTTGCAAGCGCTACCAGGCCATCCACATCGCAGCAGTTCACTATCGGATGGGCAGCGAGTATCAAGGCGGTGTTCTCATTGATACAGGGCAGCACCGTTGCCGCGCTCATGGCGAGTGTTGCCGGTTCCACCTCGCAAAAATGCGGTTTCAGATTCACCCAAGCAGCAATGTCAGCCATGCGGCGATAGGTTAACGAGGGCATTATGATCTCATTCTTGCCTTTGAGCGCGAGCGCAGAAATGGTCAGCGCTATCGCCCAGAATCCGCTGCAAAATGTGATGCAATAGTCTGTCTGATGAAAATCAGCCAGCCGTTTTTCAAGCAGTTTTACATTCGGACCATTATTTGTATATTGATGCTGATCGAAAAACAACTTTGAGTAAGCCATGAATTTTTCAAAATCAGGCTTGAGTAAATTTGAAGTCGATTTCGGTATTAAAAATAGACTCTCCCCGCCAAAGATCACCAGATCTTCTATCTTCTTTTTCTTAGCCATATTTATTCTCCCACCCTCTTCATCCCTACCGACTTAGCACAGCATCAAAACGATAATACGAAGCATGAAATTCATCGGGCATAGTGACCAATTTCACCTTCCAACCTGCGTTGCTAGCAATCTGTGCAAACTCGCTCCGTGTGCGCCAGACACCTATTGCAGTAGAGCTATCTGACAATTCTTCGGCACTAGGCCGGTTTTCTTTATAAAATTTAGCAGCCTGATCTTTATCCGGAAGACTTCCGATAAAAACAGTCCGGACATTAGTAAACTTCTTAAAAATAGACCCAAGAATCTCCGTAGCCTCATCGGCAGAAAAGTATTGAAATCCTGCATAGCAAAGTGCTTTGGAAAACCTTTCTGGCTGCGGCTCTTGGCGCACATACGCAATAGCGCCCTGTACTGCAAATTGGTGGCTAGGCAACACTTCAAAGTTTTTCTTTGCGACTGAAATTAGATACTCAGATAAATCAACGCCCAAATACTCTTTGCAGGAGTCAAAAAGAAAGTTTGAAAGAACTCCGTTACCGCAGGCAAGTTCAAGCAGTGTGTCATCAGGGCCCAATTCAAGCCCGGCACTCATGGCCTTGATAATCATCTGTATCTGGTCATCTGAAACAGCTACACCTCGTACGGTGCGACGCGTTTGTCCCAAAAAATCGTCTGGAGCACAATTCCTAGCGTGTTCATCGTAACTAAACTTGGGATAAAATGGCTTTTCGTTTGTCATCAGTAGGTTCCAGAAACTTGGGTAAATAAACTCAGTTGCTGAGTAATTTATGTTGTGAGCAATTGCTCGTTAGCTTTAAAACCAATCGGCCTACTGACGCCACTTGGGTATAGTCCAGACGTTGATCGATAGGCAGAAAAAGTGTTTCTTTCAAAAGCGCGGCTTCTAATGAGGCATCCTTAACTCTAGGTAGAGCATCTGGCCAATAGGTTGCAATAAAAATATTCTGCGCTGCCAACTCGCTTTTTATTTCCGTCATGTCACATCCGCGCAGAGTAAGCGCGTAGCACAAGGGAACCTGCCCTTCTCCTAACGTCCAATGCATATCATTTATGCCATCCATCATTTGTGCAAGAACCGAATAATTCTCTCTTCGACGTTGGCTTACTTGATCCCAGCGTATGCTTTTCATCAAGCGCCGTGTCAATCTAGACATCGCCAATGGCAAGGTATCTTGGAGCGAGTTTCGCGCTTGCTGAAAGTCGGCATAACCTTCCTGGGCAGAATAAGCCATACGCATAAATAAATAGCGCATACGCTCAATTGAGCCTATATCCTCAACCGCTGGCGGAGTGATGTTCAACAATGGCGAAGCAATTAACAAGCCTCCATCAGGCAATCCTGCAAATTTCCGGGGAGAATAAATTGTCGCCAGAACATCGCTAGGTGAGGCAAACAGCGCTTGGGAATTGTCAATGATTAATCGATCGCTCGATATCACTTCAAGTAAACGGTTAATATTTTGTTGGCATAACCCAAAATAGTTGACATAAAGAATGACGCATTTATCTGGTAGTACGCCTGGTAAATTTTTTGGGTAAAGCCATTCATCCAGGTCATAAGTTTCAACCGCTACACCCGCATCTATAGCTGACTTGATGATAGATTCGCAAATGTAAGCGGGCATCATCACCCGTGTTATTCCATTACACTCCAGCACCGCCCGAATTGCTGCTCGTGCAGACTGGAATCTGATTGCATCGGGATACAGATCAGCATAATTGGGCAGGTCTAAACCGAAGTAGCCTCCAATTTCCAGTAAAGGTTCAGTGTGTGTGGCCACGTTCAACATAACGAACCATTACTGGTGTGAGAACCTTCTTGCCAGGTCGGTTTGAGGCAAGCATTATCATCCGCTAAAGGCGGAGAATACAGCTTCGTAACTCTAATCAGAGCTGTGATCATTTAGTAACCACATAAAGAATACTGCTCTGCTTAAGCCCTAGCGAATGAAAAACCGCTTCACCAAAAGACTCTTCACCAAACTGTTCAACATGAAAACCGTGACTTTGGATTTTTTTGACATAGTCATCATGTGCATAGAGTCGAACATGATCATTTTGCCCATAAAACTTCCATCGACCGGCCTCATCCTTCACGCTTGCATCTTCCTGCGTCTTCTCCAAACCCA
>DIZU01000044.1:20810-26624 GCA_002429455.1 Methylotenera sp. UBA6020
GCTTTGTCATCTGACTCGACATGCTCTAACACATGACTGCATATAAAAAAATCATAACTTTCATCTGTGAAAGGCATACGCATCATATCAACTTGGTAATCACACCCAACCATCATGAGGTCTGCCGTGTGATAGCTATTAAAACCCAAGGTTCTTAGCTTATTAGAAAGGGTCCGCTCAGGTGCAAAATGAATAACCCGGCTTTTGTCCGTCAACATTTTAATGCTCAATTGAAGATCAATCCAATAGGCATAGAGCCGCTCTCTATCTGAAGCACCACAGCTTAAGCACGAATAAGTATCCAGCGCGGTCATTTCACATTGTCCAAAATAGGCGTAGCCATGCTTCAAAGCGCTATCCCGATGAGAAGAAGGCAAAGCACTGAATCCAGCATTGGTTTTATCGCATACCGGGCAAATCGATTTGCTCTCGCGGCCATGGACTACGTGTTGAGGTGGCACCACCATCGCTTCAAGTGCTACAACAAACTCTGCCGCCAACATTTGTGCGGTCTCGCTCCTAAGCCCATATTTTTTGCCTAATTCCAAGGCATCGACTGCAGTATCAGTCGCACCGGACTGCATTAGCGCATCAATATAACTCACCCAGAATTGTTCAGTTTCCGGTTTGGCTTGTACTGCAATTTCCAGTCTGGGCAAGGCAGCGACAGCGCCTTTCATATGCGCTTCCATTACCCCTAGGTTGTGGTTGGCCTCGGCGTGTTTGGGCTGGATATTAAGAATTTCCAGATATAGATGTTCTGCCTGTGCTATCCGGCCAGCGTTTTGATGTTCCAAAGCCATTTGTAATACGTCATTCACTGCTTGTTGCATCTCTTGTTCTCTTTCTGAAATGACATCGGCTTCCGTCCTCATCCTGCTACGCCCCAGAATCGACTGCCTCATCTGCTTAAACATGGTTAAGTATTGCGGATATGCTTGTGATTCGCTCGCAATCTTCAAAGCATCCAGTGTGAGCAATTCAAACGGATATTTGGCGATAGGCGCATTCGAATATGGCAGTAACGTCGGATTGTAGGCTTTCACCTTCCATTCCTGTTGAGTGCTCAATAAAAGTGACGCGATACGCTCGATCACAAAAACCTTGTTCGGCGCAACACCGCCATCATGATTGCTGTAACTGTTCAGACTCGCTGCTAGCGCGGTCTTGTTTCTTTCGGCTTCGGCAAAAATCAACTCGCAGTTCTCCAGCCAGACTTTCCAAAACGCTGGTTTCGCCACTATGTAGTTGCAGAACACGGTATTTCGGGAATCCATCACCAATGTAGCCATATCCACTGTAGGCGCAATCAGCGCGATACTGCCTTTAAACGCCGCCATGATATCCTGGTGCTGAATTACAGCCTGCTCGAATATATTGAAGTGAAAAGCACCCTGATCGAAAAACGGAGAAAACAGAAACACATCAGCAGCTCCTGCTGACGCTCTAATAAATTCGTGAACAGCGGCGGCATCTAGATTGGTCTTGGCCTTAAACTTGGGCGAGAAAAAACCATAGTAATCATCTTCATTCAAACTATTGGTCAGCAAGTAGTTCCTGATTGGCCAATACTCTCGCCAGTCCGGCCGTGCATTGGCGAGGTTATTGAGACCGATGAAACCGCTGTCATTATCGCGCTGCGTCTGTTCCGAGTAATAGATCTGATGAATGTGAACACCGAACGGAGAGGCATGGCCTAAATCCTGATGCGTCGCCATCATCGACTCGAGCTCTATAACAAACTCTGCTGCCAACCTTTGTGCTGTCTCGCTCTTGAGTCCATACTTTTTGCCTAACTCCAAGGCATCAATTGCACTATCAGTCGCGCCAGACTGCATGAGCGCATCGATATAACTCACCCAGAATTGTTCAATTTCCGGCTTGGTTTGCACCGCAACTTCCAGTCGTGGCAAAGCCGTAGCCGCACCCTTCATATGTGCTTCTATTATCCCTAGGTTATGGTTGGCTTCGGCGTGTTTGGGCTGGATATTAAGAATTTCCAGGTAAAGATGCTCTGCCTGTGCTATGCGACCAGCATTTTGGTGTTCCAAAGCCATTTGCAATACCTCATTCACTGCTTGTTGCAAATCCCGCTCTGTCTGGTTAGCTTTGTCTTGAGAGTAAACCATCATGTTGTTTGCCAAAGGCACTTCCCATTTTTTGAGGTAGCACTGATACTTTTCGCCCCAGTGCTGGCCACCAAAATCGCCAAGGCTTTGGTGTGTGAGGCTGATCAGCCATGTGCCGAGCCTTAAACCAGATTTTCTTGCGCTACGGCAAAAATCCAAATCATAAAAATGGAAATCAAACTGGGTATCAAATCGCACTTCATGTTGTTTTAGGCTACTTTTCTTGCTAGCAAGAAAAACGCCGTCTAACAGTTCACATTCAGCAGGCACAGCACCAAAATCTTCGACCTCACCAAAAGCGCTTTTGCCATGTGCGATACGTCCACTTAAATTAGACTGATCATCCCAGGTTAATTGATGATCTATAAATGCCCAAGCAGGTTGATTAGGCAGCCTGCGACGGTTGCCTGCAACGCCAATGACATCATAATGCTTAAGACCCTCTATGACGGTATCTGCAAAGCCCGCTTCATCTATCCATACATCATCATGTATAAAGACTAGAATTGCATTGTCGTCAGCTTGCTCAATACAGTCATTAAATACCTCTGATAAGCCGCGTGAGTTTTCAAACGCAATACTGGCGGACAATCTGGCGTCCTGTTTAAGATGCCGTTTAAGTGAAAGCCCCAGCGCAGATTTACTCCAGAAATCACTTTCTGAAAATCTAGTGGCACTCACGATTTCAACACCAAGTGTTAATGACTGACCTGCATTTTCATCAGCATGATGATGAGCAGCGATTTTACTTTTAGTCTGCCTATGCTTTTTTTCAGTATGAATGTTCTGACTGTCATCCCACATTGCCCATAACGCTGTTTCCATATTTTTAGCGAAACGCGGCGCATCAAATAGTGGTGATGCCAGCGCCTGTTCTCTAAGTCCACCTCTCAGGCTGGCAAGCTCGCTCAGGTCACCGGTAAACAATAAAGCTTTGTTCACGTAATCCGCTTTACTCTCAGCGACCCAATGACCAAGACCTGCTGCTGACAGTAGACTAGCACCCTGTCTCGCAATTAGCGCATCCCCTGCAAGTGTTAAGGTAGGAACCCCCATCCATAATGCTTCACAGGTGGTCGTACCGCCAGTGAATGGGAATGTATCTAATATCACGTCAACTTCGGCATGTGCCGCCAGATAGGCTTCACGTAAGACTGAGCCCAACAGTGTTATTCTGTCTGCATGAATACCACGCAAAACCATGCGCTGCGTTAAACCATCGGCGACAGAGGCGTCTCTAAAGGATTTACATTGCCAGCGCAATCTGGCACCGGGCAATTCGCGCATGACTTCTGCCCATAAATCCAGTACCTCATCCCCTACCTTTGCCATATTCTGAAAACAGCCGAAGGTGATGTATCCATTAGCCAGTGCAGGCAAAGCGGCAACCGCTATTACGGCATCAGGCGCGGTAAAACATAGCCGCGTATCTGGTAAATACTTAATTTTTTCAACAAATTGCGTCTTATTGCGTTCTGGCACGCCTACTTCATCCGCTATAAAATAATCCATCGCCTCCATGCCAGTTGTAGCAAAGTAGCCTAGCCAGCTCACCTGTACTGGTGCAGGCCTCCAGGCAAACACTGGCAATCGGTTGCTGGCAGTGTGTCCAGATAAATCCAGTAAAACATGCAAACCATCGTTATAAATAAGCTGCGCGGCAGCTTGGTCGCTGAGTCCTGCCAGCGATCTCCAACCCGAAAAATACGGTTTAAGGCGAGCAGTCACTTCATCTTCACGACTATTCGTTGGGTAGGCAATTAACTCTATACAGGATGGATCAATATGTTGAACCAAACTCTCTAGAAAATAAGCGACGACATGTTGACGCAAATCACCGGACACCATGCCTACACGCAGGCGAGTAGTTGGAGGTTTATGTTGCCATGATGTGAATGGCATCTCCGCTTTTGCAGCCATCATGAACCCGTACTGGCGCGCTTTTTCCAAACAGTCATCGGCACTATAGTTCGCCGAGTAGTTCATTGAGAACAATAGGTTATTTTGTGCCGCCTCACTATCCGGCTGAATCTGCAAGGCCTGTATACAAATGGCTTCAGCCTCCTGAATGCGGCCTTGAGCCAAATAATTTACACAAAGGTTAATGTGTGCGTTGACAAACTGCGGGGCTAGCTCCAACGCCTTTCTTAGGTAAGCTTCCGCTCTGCTTAACTGACTCAGCGTGTTTAAAGTGACGCTAAAATTACTGAACATTGAAACATTGACAGGGTCATATTCAAGTCCCGCCTCAAACGCAGATTCAGCTTCGGGCAATCGTCCCATGCTGTCTAGTGCGAGGCCCAGGTTATTATAGGCATCAACGTAATTTGGTTTTATTTTAATCGCATATCTACAACTAGCTTCGGACTCAGAGAAGCGGCCTTGCTCTCTAAATACTACCGCCAGATTATTATGGGTGACTGCACGCAAAGGATCAATATTAAGCGCTTTCATATAGCAAGACTCTGCTTCGGCAGTCTTATCCGCATCTTTCAACAGAATGCCCAGGTTATTATATGCGGAGACACAATCCGGCTTTATAGCGAATGCAGTTCTGTAGCAGTTTTCGGCTTCAGCAACGTCTCCTAATTCTTTTAATACAACACCCAAGTTGCTATAGGCATCGGCATGATCCGGATTGATCTTGATAGCTTGCCGGTAACAAGCCTCAGCCTGCTGCAACTGCCCCATCGCCTTGAAAGTTGCCCCCAAGTTGACATGTGCAGCAGCAAAATCTGGCTGTATTTTTAACGCCTGCTGATAGTAACTCACAGCCTCGGAGAAATGCCCCCGTTCATATAGCATAAGTGCCAGATTAAAGTGCATCTGTGCATTATCGGGATTAATTGCCAGTGCCTTTTTATAGCTGGCCTCAGCCTCGACAAACAACCCCTGATCCTTAAACACGCTGCCAAGATTATAATGGGCCTTGGCAAAGCCTGATTCAATCCTGACAGCCTTTTTGTAGCTGGCAGCAGCCTCTACCAGCTGGCTCTGATCATAAAAATAATTGCCTAGGTTGTAATGGGCTTCACTATCACTGGGCAGAAGCTCGGCGGCCATTTTCAAGCTGTGAAACGCCGCATCAAGCAAGCCCTGTTGTTGGCGTATGGCACCTAGCAGCTTCCAACCAAAGCCATGGCTAGGGAAACGTTGCGTAATTCTGGTTGCCAGCTGCTCGCTTTCCGCCAAACGTCCTTGATTAAACAGGGTCGTCAGGCTGTTCATCTCGGCAAGAGTCGGCCTGCTATTCTTTTTGACTTTTGCCACGGCTTCATGCTGAGCGTCGGCTAGGAGGATCGATCCAAGCAGCGCAGTATCCTGTGCTTGAATGCTTGCATTTGTAGCATCTGGACCATTCTGGCGGTCTAGGCTGGCTTCGTTACTACTTTCTGAGGCAATCATCACTTACCTTTTTTATCATGCATCTCGCAGTCGCTTGTATATTTTAGCTAGCCTGCGGCTTTGTTTTGATTGACGTCATGACTTAACAAATCATTCATGTCGGAATGATTCCATTATCAAAAAAATGAAGCGTGATGAATGCCAGAAACAGAGGGCTAAAAGTAGCCTAATTTCATTTTGACTTGGTTGAATTTACTGAAGAACTGAGTTTTCTAAACTTAGAGGCTAAATCTTGAAATGGTGAGCGGACACGCGCTTACTGGACGCGGCATTACGCTAT
>DIZU01000044.1:26823-27092 GCA_002429455.1 Methylotenera sp. UBA6020
GGCCTGTGTATTGTAATTACTCGTGCTTGATTGGATATGCATCGACCAGCATATTTTGAAAGGCATAATGCGTGAGTTCGGCATTATGGCGCAACTGCATCTTTTCCAGTAGCCGTCTGCGGTACATACTAACGGTTTTAACCGAAAGCGATAACTTTTCAGCAATTTCTCCCACAGAGAACCCCGAGGCAATCATGGTCAGCGTCTGAAACTCTCGATCGGAAAGAGATTTCATGCAGCGCTTTTTGATTTTCCATGCCAACTTGGTT
>DIZU01000063.1:0-2323 GCA_002429455.1 Methylotenera sp. UBA6020
AAAGTTTTGGGCGCCGATTGACAATCTAGTGGATTATTATCGTGATTGTGATCTTTGTGATGAACCGTCAACTCTCGTAGTCGTACACCTGAGAATTCACGGGCACATCGCGCACAAACCCATGGATACAGTTTGAGTGCTCGCTCGCGATAGGTTGTTTCACGCTCAGTACTCTGACGACGGGCCTCAGCAACAATGCTGTCGAGCCGTGAGTGGTCAGGGGTTGCATGCTTAGTCATGAGCAAAGGCCCCCATTAATCAATCTAGATTAGATCATGGTTAATGATGTTTTATCAAACTTATCAAGAGCTTTAATATTACAGTCTTCACTAAAATTACTCTAAAGTGGCCATTGGCAACTATCATCCTTTAGATTGCTAACAGCCTTCAATTGATCCGTTTCTGACAGTCGAACTTTTAGACGCCCATTTATTCAGACAAGTAGCTCATATGATCTCTAAAGAACATTCTAAGGACTAATTAAAAGACTGGTTATCTTTTATGCTTAAGTTTTGGGTTGGTTTATAAGTTAGAAAAATCAGCGGCGATAATAACCATGACCGCCCCAGCCATGGTAGGAATCATAATAGCCCCGATGCCCACCCTCTGGTACGATAATACAGCCGGTCATGATGACCGCTACTATTACTAATAAGACACTAAGCCTTTTCATTTCATATACTCCTTGAATACTTTCTGGTGTCATAAGGCCAAATATGGCATACCAGCAATGATTCACCATCTCAGCACTACTATAATCAATAACGTGCAGGGTTAGGTATTCGATGACCGTTTGACCAAAAATCATCAGGAGTCTAAAGCATAACGACAGCGCTAGAGCCACCATAATAATAGTTGAAAGCAGCCAGTGACAACGATCAAGTCGACCTTACATGATCGACCCTAAAAACGTTCAGTGTTGCGGAAAGCGAACGGTCGCTATATACAGCATCGCACATCAATCACCATGGCACATAGAAAAGTGAGCTAAAAATATCTGTCTTTGCTGAGCATGTATTAAACTTATCAATGACATCTTTGCTAAGATTAACATCACTATAGTAAGAGAGAATTTCTCTGCCTGAAGTTCAATTCAAGCTCCATAGCAAACTTACTTTTTTAAGCCCAGAAAACAGATACAAAGTTTCTTCAGAAGATCATCCACGCCCATTACCAATAACTTGAGCAGCCATCCCCCTCAAATATTTCACCAACTAATCCGCTCATGGCAATATGCGCAATATATAGGCAATCAAGGTTGCCGCTCAAAATCGAAGATCATCTGGCGACAACCGACCTCCAACTTGAGGGCAAATAGCATACTCCTACCGACGAATATCGAGCGGGAAAAAGAAACTGATGCCGGGCGATTGCCGTGGCTCATAGTAAACAGGCGGCGGAACGTAAACGGGTTGCGCGTAGATATAGGGCTGTCGATACTCAGACTGGTACCCATAATCCTCTCGATCACCACGCCACTCGCGCTGGCCGTGATGCCCATGACGACCACGTTGACCATGATCGCCATGGCCTCCATCATTATCAGCAAGCGCAGGGGATATAGATAAACCGCTTATTACAGAAGCGAAGGCTAGTGCCATCAGAGCCTTGAGACCAGCTGACCTGAAGTACCTAGACTGAAGTATTAAAGATTTCATAGTAAGCTTCCTTTCCTGAGTTACTTGGTGCGATTAAGAACCACGAACTGGAATTGCCTGATTAATGCATTACCATACGTGTAATCATTTGCCATCCAACATCTTGTGACCATGTTTGTGGCCATGCTTACGGTCACCGTGGCGGAACAAGGTGTCTGCTTCCTTTTTCTGTTCGTCTGACATGCCGGCATAGAGGTCGGCAAACGCCGGGGTTAGTTTCTTGATTCCGGCCGCGTGGGCTTCGGCGATCTCACCGTAGGATTTAAGATCATCGACAGCGGTCATGTCCTTGGCACGATCAACCCTTGCCTGTGTAAGGGTGTCCATGGTTTTCGCATTATCACGCATCGCCTCGGCGACCTTAGTCCACTGCTTTTCCTCAGCCGTTGTGATTTTTAGTTTAGCGTGCATGTCCTTGATGCGCATTTCAGCGCGATCCTCGTGAGCATCTTTTTCGGCGGCGAAGACCACTACCGGTGCAAATGCCAGCGTGGTAACCAGTGTAGCCGCCGCGATAAGTCGCGCACTTACATATGTGAATTGATTGCCGCTTGGTTTCATGTTTATTCTCCAGATGGTTCAAGTTTTCACGCCCAGACGACTCCAGAACGCGTCATTCAAATAACTATTATTTACGATCTTCTAACAGTGCTCCGTTCGCTAGC
>DIZU01000063.1:2433-4611 GCA_002429455.1 Methylotenera sp. UBA6020
CACTTACATATGTGAATTGATTGTCGCTTAGTTTCATGTTTATTCTCCAATTGAGTTCAAGGTTACGTGCCCTGCCAGCTCAAAGACACGCCATTCAACTAGCATTGTCTACGCTCTTCTAGCAGCGCTCCGTTCGCTAGCGTACATATNNCCAAATTTCGTGTAGGAAGCCCGCTCTATCGCTGTTGAGCATCAGTATTGACCTGTTATGTGCAATTTACACTGACACGTATTGATCGCGGAACAATCTCAGTCTAGGGAGTGCTTGCAAGTAAGAGGGAGATTCCACTTGAAATGGAAATGCGATATCTGGGATTCAAACTTGACCTATTAAGGTTTTATTTTAGCCACGTGTTATTGGTGACCGGTGACTACTTATCAACAGACGTATCATAAAGTTAATAAACACTTTTGAACTACCCTTTTTTGGTTAAACATTTACGAATTTCTAACCAAGAATAGGAAGTCAAATTGCTATTTGGAGTCGTTTCATTAATATCGTATGACATTACCTACATTCGCACCGACGAAGGTTGGCTGTACTTGGCGGCAGTGATTGATTTACATAGCCGTGCCATTGTAGGCTGGAGCATGCAAGCACACATGGAAACCAGTTTGGTGGATGATGCGCTACGAATAGCATGGTTTAGACGTAAACTACAAACTGGCTTAATCTTCCATTCTGACCGTGGTAGTCAATATTGCAGCCATGTATTTCAACAAACGCTGAAAGACTTTGGTATGCACAGCTCTATGAGTCGCAAGGGCAATTATTGGGATAACGCCCCGATTGAAAGCTTGTGGGGTTCGCTAAAGGTTGGCCGGCTGTACGGAAGGAAGTTTGCCTCTAGGCGTGAGGCGATGGATGAAGTGATTGATTGGATGATGTTTTACAATCAATCAAGATTGCATTCAACGCTGGGGTATCTCAGCCCAATGCAATTTGAGAAAAACTGGCTTGCGAAACAGCTAAAGCATGCGCATAATGAAACTGCTAAGAGATGCGAAATTCAGGGGCAAGGTCAATCTGAGTGTGCCTGACCCAGAATGTGATCTTGATTATGTACCAAATGTCGCCCGTGATAACGTTGCAATAAGAACGATGCTTACAAACTCATTCGCCTTTGGAGGCACTAATGCCGTTCTTGCATTACGCGCAACGTCCTAGTTTATAAGTTATTAACCCTATATTCAAGGTTACTAATGCTAGTTAAACTCTCAAAAAAAACAGCCGGACTGATTGTTTTTTTCACCCTATTTACCGGATTAATATTCTTATTCCAGTGGAACTGGTTTAAGCCAGCATTACAAGGATATCTTGTTCAAAAGTCACACCGTATTGTCACGATAGGTGAACTCGATATTGATTTTTCTGGGTTATTAAATCCCACAATAAAGTTCAAAGATCTATATATTCAAAATGCATCTTGGTCAAATGAATATCCATTAATTGTTGCTAAAGAGATTTCCTTCACCTTAAATGGTTTACAACTCCTTATGAATAAGAAAGGAAAATCCGTTGATATTTCGATGAAAGATGCTGAGGTGAATCTTGAGAGTTTAAGCAATGGTCTCAGAAATTGGCGTATAACTGATCCAACCTATAGAGGTATAGGTAAATATACTCTTTTATCATTAAATGTTCAGCGCAGTACCATAAGATTTAATAGTCGTGTCACTAATCTTGATGTGACTGCAATCGTTAGCCCAAATAGCAACCATGCAGAATTGCCCTGCAAAATTCAATTTATGGGTAATTATGGAAAATTTCCCATTTAATGGGGTTGCATATATTCCAGCTCTTGTGACATTCCAAAACACTAAAAAGACATTTCCTATAAATGCATATGTAATAGAAGGTAGAAATAAATTTGCAATTATCGGAGAAATTGGGGATGCATATCGCAATACAATTGTTGATGCAGATATCAAATTGTCAGGAAATTTACTTTCATTGATTAACTTTTTTAAACATCAGGAGTTGTTAGGCGATGATGCTATTAACGTAGCGATGCATGTAAATAAGCAAAGTAATACTTATCAATTAGAAAGACTTAAAGGAGATATCGATGCCACGGATTTTAGGGGTCAACTTACCTATATTGATGATATGAGAAAACCTCAACTAACCGGAAACTTATCCATTGACGCACTTAATCTTCATAATTTTAGTGGCTT
>DIZU01000120.1 GCA_002429455.1 Methylotenera sp. UBA6020
CACTTCAAATTTGAGCGCGCCCTTCATAAGGATCATACTCAATGGAATTAATGTTTTTAGGTGCAACAGGAACCATAACCGGTTCTAAATATTTGCTCACAAGTGGTTCGAAACGTATTTTGGTTGATTGCGGACTATTTCAAGGGCTTAAGCAATTACGATTTAAAAATTGGGCAAAATTGCCGATTAACCCAAAAAATGTGGACGCCGTGGTGTTAACACACGCCCATATTGACCACAGTGGATACCTGCCTCTTTTTGTTAAGAACGGCTTTTCTGGCAAAGTTTACTGTAGTCAGGCAACGCGTGATTTATGTGAAATTCTATTGCCTGATTCTGCGCATCTGCAAGAAGAAGAGGCTTAATATGCCAACAGGCGCGGTTTTTCCAAGCATCACCCCGCGTTACCCCTCTACACGCAAGAAGACGCATTAAGAGCACTTGAACTATTGACCCCCGTTGATTTTGAACAGGATGTTGATTGGGGGATAGCCTAACGCTAAGATTTTCGCTCAACGGACATATTCTTGGTTCTGCTTTTGTGCGCATTCATAACAAAAAAACGTCTATTGTTTTTTCCGGTGACATCGGGCGCCATACCGGATATTCCGGTCTATTTAAATAGACCTATGGCGGTAGATGCCAACGAGATATTTAGTAACCATCGTGGCGAGCACCATCTGACGCCAGAACAGTGTAATGCGCTGTGTAGCACCGCGCACATGGTCAATAACGTTGAAGAATCCAGGCACCTTAATGAAACCAAAGGTCCGATGATTATTCTTTCAGCAAGCGGCATGGCTTCAGGGAGCCTGAGTTGTCCATCATTTGAAAGCTTTTGCGCCTAAGCCCAATAATACCATTCTGTTTGTAGGCTTTCAGGCAGCAGGTACGCGTGGATCTACAATGCTAGACGGGGTGAAAAGTATTAAGATTCATGGCGAATATGTGCCCGTACGCGCTAATGTTGAGCTTATATCCAATCTTTCAGCACATGCGGATTATTCTAAAATCCTGGATTGGCTGGGCGGCTTGGAAACTCCACTAAAGATGACCTTCATTACGCACGGTGAACCAGTTGCGGCAGATGCAATGAGGCATCATATTGAAGAGCGGTTTCATTGGCATACAATCGTGCCAGATTACCTTGAACCGTTTCTTTCAACTAATATTAATGGTCTTTGAATTGTCGTCGGTATTTGAATGGCAAACTTTCCAGACTTCCAACTTTCATAAGTTTCCAATTTTAAAACTCCTGTAAAAAGCTTTACCAGTAAACTCATTCTTTATGTGGAATAAAACTTGCTTATAAGCAATTGAGCTGAGGCTAGTTATGGTGCGTAGTGCTTGCGCTAATAGCATTCAGCATTTATGACATAGACAAACTGGGGAAATATTTTGTTGGCAGAGCTAAAGCATAACCAGATCGGGCAAGACAATCACAAAATCAAAACAGGAAACGTTGTCATTACCAGCGAAACGTTTGGTGCATTGATCAATCTGGCCGGACGGCAGCGCATGCTGTCACAACGCATCGTATTAAATGCAGTGCTTTCAACTATGGGTCATGAAACGGCGTTGGAAACCGCGCGTGAAGCGCTGGCCTTGTTTCGTGTTAGCCATGCTGCGCTAGTGCATGGCAATAGTGAATTGCCAGGGGTGTTCTTCGAAAACCTGCGCCTGGTCTACTTTGGCGAGGTAGAAGGCGACAGAAAGATACTGGAATTTATCAACCTGGTTGAGCAGGCTTTGAGTGCTTGTGAATTCGGCTACCGCACAGCAACTGGCTTGCTGAGTGAACTGGGGCAGCAGGCCACGCCCATTGTTACACTGCTCAACCGCATTACGGTGGTATATGAAGGTGAATCCAAGCATCATGCACAGATTCAGCGCAAGCAGCATCATGAGTTGATGAGCAATATCCAGAACATTGCCAAACAGGCTCGCATCGTGTCAGTCAACGCACAAATTGTAGCCGCTCGTGCAGGCGAAGTGGGACGTGAGTTTGCTGTGGTGGCTGGCGAACTCACCAATATTACCGCAAAGATTGATGATCTGGTTCGTGTCGCGTTGGGGAATTCCCTTGTTTGATGCTGATTTTGCACCTAATGCCTGGCATTAACCAGCAAGGTGATTAAGCCGAGGCTATAATGCCCGTCGATCACCATGCTGGCACACGAATAGGATACGTTAAGTCATAAGCAAATATGGATAGAATAATGCATTGGCACTATTCTAGGGCACTGACAACTTTATCTTGGTGCAAATTTAATCCAACTTCCTAAGTTACAAATACATCTGTGCCTGAATCTTGAAATAGTGCGCCTACGTGCAGCGCACTATCTATTCTATAAACCGCATGTTCAGTAAACCAAGACTTCTATAAGCCAGATTCTCTCTTGACTTGCTGAACTTCTTGTTTTTTCATTCGTAATTCACAACATGGAATAGTTAAAGCGACTGAGGCAAAGCGAGGTAAAATATCAGCATCAAAAAATAACGGTTTTTCATGGCTTCCATACGTTTACTCCCAGACCAACTCATCAGCCAAATCGCGGCAGGCGAGGTGGTGGAGCGCCCAGCATCAGCGCTTAAAGAACTGCTTGAAAACAGCCTGGATGCCGGTAGCACAGAGGTTAAAGTAGCGCTGTTGCAAGGTGGGGTAAAGCAACTTCAGGTGACGGATAACGGTACTGGTGTGGCACGAGATGATTTAGCGCTGGCTTTAACACGCCATGCTACCAGCAAGATCGCTACGCTGGATGACTTGGAAAGTGTCGTTAGCCTAGGCTTTCGTGGTGAGGCACTGGCGAGTATCGCGTCGATTTCACGCACCCAGGTTATCAGCCGATTTAATAGTGAGAAACACGCATGGCGCATCGCCTCAGAAGGCAGTGAAATTGCGCCTATTTCAGCCAGCAGCTTTGGATATTGGCACGATTGTTGAGGTCAGTGATTTATACTTCAACACGCCCGCACGTCGAAAATTTTTAAAGACAGAAGGCACTGAGTTTGGTCATTGTGAAGAAGCTTTTAATCGAATCGCTCTCTCACGACCTGACGTCACCTTTATGCTGCAACACAACGGCAGGGCGCTCAGTAGACTGTCTGCAAGCCTGCCTGAAAAAAGATTCAGTGAGGTATTAGGCGCTGAGTTTGCAGCTGAAGCATTTTCATTGGATGAATCTGCCGCCGGCCTGCGCCTGTGGGGCATGGCAGCCAAACCAACCTTCAACAGAAATAGCCGCGATACGCAATACGTGTATGTGAATGGCCGTTTTGTGCGCGATAAACTCATTGCGCACGCCATCCGTCAGGCATATCAGGATGTGCTTCATCATGACCGACATCCAGCATTTGTGCTCTTTTTGGAGTTGGATCCAAGCTTGGTAGATGTGAACGTGCACCCAAGTAAAACTGAGGTCAGGTTTAGAGATGGGCA
>DIZU01000023.1:0-3313 GCA_002429455.1 Methylotenera sp. UBA6020
GTGTGCACAAAATCACCTAATTGCAAGTCGCATACCTGCGCCACCATCATGGTGAGCAAGGCATAGGACGCAATATTGAATGGTACGCCAAGAAAAATATCGGCACTACGCTGATAGAGCTGGCAACTTAAACGACCATCCGCGACATAAAACTGAAAAAATGCATGGCAAGGCGGCAGTTTCATTTGGTCAACATCTGCCACATTCCAAGCGGACACGATCAGACGCCGTGAATCAGGATTGTGCTTGATCCCATTGACTACTTGTGTAATTTGGTCGATGTGCGTGCCATCTGGTCTTGGCCAATTACGCCACTGGTAACCATATACAGGGCCTAGATTACCCTGCTCATCGGCCCATTCATCCCAAATTTTTACACCATTTTCCTTGAGATAGGCAATGTTAGTGCTGCCTTGTAAAAACCAAAGTAACTCGTGAATAATAGACTTTAAGTGTACTTTTTTAGTGGTGAGCAGCGGAAAACCTTGCGCCAAATCAAAACGCATCTGATAGCCGAATACAGAAAGCGTACCCGTGCCGGTGCGATCCTCTTTTTTATGCCCATGTTGCAACACATGGTGAAGTAAATCGTGATAAACCTGCATATTGCTCTAGCTCGTTTTGTCCATAATATATTGTTTGATTGCGACAGCATCAACTTCCATTACATCAAAACGCTGCGATAGATTTTCAATTCCATCCAAAGCCGCTGGGCGCTCCGGAGCATGGCCTAATGCTTCGACTATAGAGTCTTCAAACTTAGCAGGCAGCGCCGTTTCAAGCACGACCATAGGTACATCCACATCTCGATGTTCCAAGGCGACCTTTAAGCCATCCGCTGTGTGCGTATCAATAATTACTTGATATTTACTTGCCGCGTCACGAATGGTTTGCATGCGATCTGCATGATTACTACTGCCAGACATAAATCCATAATCAGCAATTTTTGCGAAATAGCCTTCGGTATTTAAGTCAAAGCTACCTCCGGCATCAACCTTGCTCCACAAGGCACTGGTTTTTACGCCATCTCTACCCACCAAATCAAACACAAAGCGCTCAAAATTTGAAGCTTTGCTAATATCCATGGAAGGGCTAGAGGTATGGTAAGTGTTGGCTGAACCGCGCGGACGATAAACGCCGGTTTTGAAAAATTCATCCAACACGTCGTTTTCATTAGTGGCTACAACCAATTTATCAATCGGCAAACCCATCATACGGGCGATATGCCCAGCGCACACATTACCAAAATTGCCTGACGGCACGGCAAAACTCACTTTCTGTGCGTTGTTGTTTGTGACCGCGAAATAGCCTTTAAAGTAGTACACCACCTGCGCAATGATCCGCCCCCAATTGATAGAGTTCACTGCACCAATTTTGTATTGCGCCTTAAAGTCCGCGTCGTTAGACACCGCTTTCACGATGTCCTGACAATCGTCAAACACGCCGTTCACTGCAATATTGTAGATATTTTCATCTTGCAAACTGAACATTTGCGCAGTTTGAAAACGGCTCATTTTTTTATGGGGTGACAACATAAAAACCCGAATACCTTTTTTACCGCGCATGGCATATTCCGCTGCGGAGCCAGTATCACCGGAAGTAGCGCCTAAAATATTGGTAGTCTTACCCTCTTTAGTCAGCACATATTCAAACAAATTACCCAACAACTGCATCGCCATATCTTTAAAAGCGAGTGTTGGGCCATTAGATAATGAAAGTAGATACAAATTATCTTCAAGCTTTAAAGTCGGCGTAATGTCTGCCGCATGCTGACCTGCACGTGTGTAAGCGTATACATCGGCACGATAGGTTTTATCGATAATAGCTGTCAAGTCAGCCGATGGAATATCATCGGCAAAGCGTGACAATATTGCAAAAGCCAAGTCTGCATAAGACAAGCCACGCATGGCCGTCAAATCGGCATCGGTAAATTGCGGATAGCTTTCTGGTAGGTACAAACCACCATCAGGCGCTAAGCCGCCAAGTAAAATTTGGCTAAATGTTTGTGCGGGTGATTGCCCACGAGTAGAAATATATTTCATTATTTTTTAATTCCATACCGTCATTCCGACGAAAGTCGGAATCCAGTTAAATAATTTCACTATAGAGATCTTTCCAAGTTGGATTGCTTTTTTCAATCAACTCCAACTTCCAATCCCGCTTCCATTCCTTAATCTGCTTTTCACGCAAAATTGCGTGCTCAATTGCATCATGTACTTCGTACCAAACGAGTAAATGTACATTATATTTTTGACTAAAGCCTTGTACCACATCATTTTTATGTTGCCAAATTCGTTTAATCAAATCTGAGGTTACACCCGTGTAAAGTGTACCGTTACGTTGACTTGCCAATATATAGACGTATGACTGCATTTTTCTGGATCCCGACTTTCGTCGGGATGACAATTAAGAGTTATTTACTGAGCTCTTCCATACGAATACGCATCACTTTACCTACAATTGCCGCAAGCGCTTCAATGGCCGCAATCGCTTGATTCATGTTTTTTTCGACCGTGATGTGCGTCAAAATCACGATATCTGCTTCCGTTTCATTTTCGTCTGGTTCTTTTTGCATCATGGCATCAATTGAAATATTGCGGTCACCCAATATTTTCGTCACATCAGCCAATACGCCAGGCTTATCGCTGGCACGCAAACGCAGGTAATACGCGCTTTGCACTTCATCGATCGGTAGTATCGGTAAATCTTGCACCTGATCTGGCTGAAAGGCTAAATAAGGCACACGATGTACGCTGTCTGCATCCATCAAGCGTGCAACATCCATCAGGTCTGCCACTACCGCACTCGCAGTAGGCTCAGCGCCTGCGCCTGCGCCGTAATAAAGCGTTGGGCCCACTGCATCGCCCTTCACCACCACGGCATTCATTGCGCCATTCACATTTGCCACCAAACGTTTTTCTGGAATCAGGGTAGGATGCACACGCAGTTCAACGCCTTTATCGGTGCGCTTGGTGATGCCTAATAATTTCACGCGATAGCCTAGCTCTTCAGCGTATTTAATGTCGACTTGCTGCAGCTTGGTAATGCCTTCCGTATAGGCCTGCTCAAACTTCATCGGCATACCGAAGGCAATCGCAGACATAATGGTTAATTTATGTGCCGCATCAATACCTTCCACATCAAAAGTTGGATCAGCTTCCGCATAACCCAACCGTTGCGCCTCGCCCAAGACATCGCTAAACGCCAAACCTTTTTCGCGCATTTCAGTCAGGATAAAGTTAGTCGTGCCGTTGATAATACCAGCAACCCATTCGATTCGATTAGCGCCCAAGCCTTCACGCAGGGCTTTGAT
>DIZU01000023.1:3547-4197 GCA_002429455.1 Methylotenera sp. UBA6020
ATGTTTTTTATTGGCGATGGCCTTGAGCACCAATTCTTTGGCAATGGTGTAACCACCAATTAACTCAACCACGACATCAATGTTCGGATCATTCACTACAGCGAACGCATCGTCCGTGACCTTGGCTGCACCATTCACCACCAGGCGTGCCGCTTCTACATTACGGTCTGCTACGTGTGTGATTTGAATTGGCCGCCCGGTGCGTCGCGTAATTTCTTGTGCGTTACGATTAAGCACATTAAATGTACCGCCACCAACAGTGCCAATGCCCAACAGGCCTACATTCATCACTTTTAACTTGCTATCTAAATCATTCAAACTAAAGCCCCGTGTTTCTTTCTATAACTTTCCAAAAATCTTGCAATGCGTTTAATTGCTTCCGTCAAATCGTCCACATTGGGTAAAAATACCACGCGGAAATGGTCCGGCGTTTTCCAGTTAAAACCTGTGCCTTGTACTAGTAATACTTTTTCTTCTAGCAGCAGGTCTAAAATAAATTGCTGATCATCCTCTATTGGATAGATCTTTGGATCTAATTTAGGAAATAAATACATCGCGGCTTGCGGTTTAGTGCAACTTACCCCGGGAATGGCCGTTAACAACTGGTGAGCCACGTCACGCTGTTTGCATAAACGTCCTTCAGGCGCGAC
>DIZU01000023.1:4373-11145 GCA_002429455.1 Methylotenera sp. UBA6020
CCCGGCACGTTGGCACATAAGCGCATAGAAGCCAGCATATTGAGGCCTTCAATGTAGTCTGTCGCGTGTTTTTTCTCGCCGCTCAATATCAGCCAACCTGCACGATAACCGCACGTACGGTAATTTTTTGATAGGCCATTAAACGTCACAAATAACACATCGTCGGCGAGCGACGCAATCGATGTATGCACGTTGCCATCATATAAAACTTTATCGTAAATCTCGTCAGCAAAAATCACCAACTCATGATGCCGGGCAATCTCAATGATGCCTTCTAAAATTTCACGTGGATACAGCGCACCGGTAGGGTTATTCGGGTTAATCACCACAATACCACGCGTGTTCGCGGTGATTTTGGCTTCAATATCGGCCAAATCCGGCATCCAGCCAGTGGCTTCATCGCAGGCATAATGGCGTGCCGTACCACCTGCCAACGTGACTGCTGCGGTCCATAAAGGGTAATCTGGCATCGGCACCAGCACTTGGTCGCCATTATTCAGCAAACCTTGCATGGCCATGACAATCAACTCGGAAACGCCATTGCCGATGATAATGTCATCTACCGTTACGCCGTGAATATGCTTAGCTTGCGTGCTATGCATAATGGCCTTACGTGGCTCAAACAAGCCCTTACTATCAGTATAACCGCCCGCTTTAGCCATATTGCGAATCACGTCTTGCTGGATCTCTTCAGGCACTTCAAAGCCAAATGAGGCAGGGTTGCCAATATTGAGCTTAATAATGTGGTGGCCTTCGTCTTCCATTTGGCGCGCGCGTTGTAATACTGGGCCACGAATATCGTAGCAAACGTTATTAAGCTTATTTGATTTTTGTAATGGTTGCATGGCTAAGTGATGCGATTTAAAGCGCAATTTGTTGCAAAGCCTAATTCTACCTTGCTGCAGCCCATGCTAGCAATTACAGTCTGCATGCAATGCAACAAATGGTGGGCAATAATTAGTAAAGATCGTGCTGAAAATCGTGTTCTTGTTATAAAAGCATCGTGTTAAGAATATAAATTCGTTAGAATATTCCTATGAAACTTCATCTCACGAACGCAGACGGTAATTACCTCATCACGGGCTATGGTAAAGGATGGGTAGAAATCAATAGGCAACGTTATACCAGCAGTTTAATTCTGTTACCCAATCAACTCATACCGGATTGGAATGTGGCAAATATTGAAAGTGTAAACGGAGACCATTTTGAACAAATTGCTGCATTAAAGCCAGATGTCGTACTTTTAGGTACAGGCCCTAGCCATAAATTCATTCATCCAAGCTTGAGCGTTGCGCTCACAAAAGCAGGCCTCAGCCTGGAATGCATGAGCACGGATGCGGCATGCAGAACCTATAACATTCTAATGGCTGAGGGTCGAAACGTAGCCGTCGCTTTATTGCTTTAATTAAGACTTTTACGCGAAAAAGTTAATGTGGCATTAGTGCCACCAAAACCAAAGCTGTTTGATAACGCGGTTTCAATCTTTGCATTATCAATGCGCTGACGCACAATATTTAAGCCCTCTGCTGCCGGGTCTAATGTTTCGATATTGGCGGAAGCTGCGATAAAGCTATTCTCCATCATGAGCAATGTATAAATCGCCTCGTTTACGCCAGCTGCACCTAGCGCATGGCCTGAGAGTGATTTAGTCGATGCAATTGCTGGAGTTTGCTTTAATCCGTTTTCACCGAATACTTCAAGAATCGCTTCTAGCTCTTTAGTATCGCCCACCGGGGTGCTGGTGCCATGGGTATTGATGTAATCAACAGGGTCACTTACACCTTCAAGTGCAAGCCTCATGCAGCGCACAGCGCCCTCACCGCTTGGCGCCACCATATCATAGCCATCTGAAGTTGCGCCATAGCCCACCACCTCAGCATAGATTTTTGCACCGCGCGCCTTAGCGTGCTCATATTCTTCAAGCACCACAATGCCACCGCCGCCAGAAATCACAAAGCCATCACGATTTGCATCGTAAGTTCTAGAAGCTTTATCGGGCGTTTCGTTATATTTAGTTGAAAGTGCACCCATCGCATCAAACAAAAAGGACATGGTCCAATGCTCTTCTTCGGCGCCGCCGGCAAATACAATATCTTGTTTGCCTAGCTGAATTTGCTCAACACCGGCGCCTATGCAATGCGCACTGGTAGAACAAGCCGAGCTGATACCATAATTCACACCTTTGATTTTTGCACCAGTCGCCAAACAAGCAGCCACGCCGCTAGACATGGTTTTTGTGACCATATAAGGTCCCACACGGCGAATGCCCTTTTCGGCAAGGATAGTCGTGCTTTCCAGCATACTTTCAGTGGAGGTACCGCCTGCACCCACAATCAAACCTGTGCGAACATTAGAAACCTGATCTTCCGGTAACTGAGCGTCAGTAATCGCTTCTTGCATGGCAAGCCAGGCGTAGGCATGACCTTTAGCCATAAAACGTAACAGCTTGCGATCAATAAGCGCTTCTATATTCAGATTCTTGATTGAACCTGCCACATGCGAGCGCAAGCCATGGTCTACATATTCTTGTTGAAATGTAATACCCGACCTACCCTCACGCAGGCTATCTAAAACTTCTGATTTATTGTTTCCTAAACTGGAAACAATTCCCATACCGGTGACAACAACACGACGCATTATCGTGCACTCCTAAAAAATTTTGACTATTTTAACTTACTTGATTTTAATTAATAGCATTTAAATGGTTTAAAAATTATCCGTACGTGTAAACAAACCCACACGCAGATCTTTCGCCACGTAAATTTCGCGGCCATCCACTTCCATACGTGCATCGGCAATCCCCATTACCAACTTGCGCATAATGACGCGTTTCAAATCAATCGTATAAGTGATCATTTTGTGCGTAGGTAACACTTGTCCGGTAAACTTCACATCGCCAGCGCCCAATGCACGACCACGCCCCGGACCACCCATCCAACCTAAAAAGAAACCGACCAATTGCCACATGGCATCCAGACCCAAGCAACCAGGCATGACGGGGTCGCCAGTAAAGTGACAAGCAAAGAACCATAAATCCGGCGTAATATCCAGTTCGGCAACAATTTGCCCAGCGCCATGCGCGCCACCATCTTCGGTAATAGAAACAATGCGATCAAACATTAGCATTGGCGGCAATGGTAATTGTGCGTTGCCCTCTCCAAACATCTCCCCACGACCGCACTTAAGTAATTCTTCTTTTGTGAAACTTTTTTGTTTTTGCATGATTTTATTTTAACGGCGTTATTCTAAATTAAATTTATGTGGAATTGAACTTATGCTATTTTCGCTGGAAAACCAATTTAACGAAAGCCTTATTCACTTTTTATCAACGTTTATTCAATGTTTTGATCAATAACTGTAGATAAATACACTGAAACTTAACTTAAGGTATACCGATCTGTTTACCCCCACCAAAAAAACGTTTACTATAGCTTAACTTCATTTTAACCATTTCAAAAAAGATACGGAAAATTTCAATGAGTGACCGTCAACTGGCCGATTGGCGCAAACATGCGCTTAACTTAGAATCAGAAGTAAACAAAGTCGTCGTAGGCCAACAAACACCAATACGTTTGATTACTACTTCAATTTTCGCACGTGGGCATGTACTACTTGAAGGTGACGTGGGGGTTGGTAAAACTACCCTGCTACGCGCTTTTACCCGTGGCATTGGTGGTGGCTACCAACGTATTGAAGGCACCATTGACTTGATGCCCAACGATTTGGTGTATCACACTTACCTTGGCGAAGATGGCAAGCCGCACGTGAGTGCAGGCCCGTTGCTGATGTCAGGTGAGAATTTATCAGTATTCTTCTTTAACGAAATCAACCGTGCCCGTCCGCAAGTACACTCTTTATTACTACGTGTGATGGCTGAGCGCAGCTTATCTGCATTTAACGCAGAACATTATTTTCCACACATGATTGTGTTTGCGGATCGCAACCAAGTGGAAAAAGAAGAAACCTTTGAAATTCCGTCCGCTGCACGTGATCGCTTTATGATGGAAATTCCAATTGTCGTGCCTAGTGATGACGCCATCATGGAAGCACTGGTATTTGACACCAAATTCCATAACGTCGATGCATTAGTCGAGACCGTAAAACCGGACGTTTTACAATTTGATGAACTCAATGCGTTTTCTGGTGTGATTCAAAGGAATGTTGAAGCTAGCGATACACTTAAAAAATATGCCCTCAATCTTTGGAAAGCGACAAAAGCACCGCTTGATTATGGTGTCAAAGTTTCAGGTGTTGATATGAACCGCCTAGTGTTATCCGGCGCCAGCCCACGCGGCATGAGCATGATGTTGCGTGCGGCGCGCGTGAATGCCTGGTTAAACGAGCGCGCTGCGGTACTGCCGGAAGATATTCACGCAGTATTTCACTCCACTGTCGCGCATCGCCTGGTATTTAGCCCGGTATATGAAATGCGTCGTACTGAAATTGCCCGCGAGATGCTAATGGGTATTGTTAATGCGGTTGCCGCACCGTAATAGTTATTAGCTAACGTAAATTATGTACTCAAGAAATTCACTTTTATGGGATGAAGTGCTAGGAGACGCGCAGCGAATGACGCAGACCTATCGTATGTATAGGCAAGGAATGAGCGAGCACGCGGCTAAAATCAACACGCTGCAATTCGCCCATAAAATGGATTTTTGATGATTGAAGATATTAAATCATTTAGTTACCACATAGGCTGGCGTTCTCGCGGACGTCACCCAGGGCACCATCCAAGTACGCAACGCGGCATGGGCATGGAGTTTCGTGGACACACAACGCTGCTTTCCTACCCTGACCCACGCCGTATTGATATCCGTCAAACCATACGTGACCCACTTGAGCAGGTCTATGTGCGCCTTTTCAATCAAAAAAGTGCCACGCCAGTTTATGTGATTTGTGATTTATCTGGCAGTATGAATTTTGGCGCCAAAAAACGTAAAATTAAACTGGCTGCAGAAATTGCAGAATCAGTCGCACAATCTGCCAGCCAAAATCATGATCCGTTTGGTTTTATTGGTTTTGACGAAGTGGTGCGCGAAGATTGGATTAGCCCCTCTTCATTCAAATCCTATCGCGCAATCGCCATGGCGGAGTCATTAAAGGACTACCACCCAGCGCCAGTGAACTGCAAAGGCATTACTGAAGTCTATCGTTATTTGCCACGTGAACGTTCGTTGGTGTTTTTAATCTCTGACTTTCATATTCCAAACGTATTGCTTGAAGAATCTCTATCCAACCTATTGCGCCATCATATCGTACCGATTGTGCTATGGGATTCTGCGGAATACAAAAACCTGCCTGAGTTTGGCCTGACAAACGTCTCAGACGCAGAAACAGGCGAACAACGTACGCTATTTTTACGCAAAAATTTACGTGAAAAAATTGTCGCTTCATTTGAAAATCGTCGCAATGAGATTTACGAATTATTCATGCGTTACGATATGCCGCCTTTTTATGTTGAAGGCGAATTTGATGCAGATTTACTTACCGAATATTTCCACCAATTTGTAGCCGCATAAAACCTAATACACCATTAAACAAAGACGCCCTTACACCACTTAATATGACAAAATCTATTCGTATTTTTTATAGTTTGCTTACTTTATTTGCAATGCCGCAAACCGCTTTTGCCATAGACAGTCAAAATCTGCCTGACGTTCCACCCGGCATTGTGTCCATTAAAACGATAGACCCAGTAAAACTGGTAGGCTACACCGTAGGTGATGTGATTGAGCGTGAAGTGATTTTAACAATCAAAGCACCATACCAGCTGATTGAAACCTCTTTACCAATCACTGGCTACGAAAAACGCTATAAAGGCCAGGTGATTGGCATTGAGCTAAAAAGTGTCAGCCATACAAAAAAAGAACACGATGGCAGCACTACCTTTGATATTAAATTGGCTTACCAAGTATTTACTAATAATGTAGTGGCAAAGAATGCGGCATTAGGGCCGGAATACCTCAACCTAATCAATACTAAAAATAGCAAAGAACTTGTCAAATATCCGTGTGCCTAGTTTGGATATTGCCATTTCGCCCATCGCAATCTTTGGCCAAGTTAAGATAGAAAATAATATGAGTCCGTTACGTGGGCCGCTTTTACTTAATAATGCTAAAGAGAAAAAATGGCTTAACGTGACTCTTGGTTTTCTTGCAATTAGCCTGTTAGGCTTGCTTTACATACTAGGCAAGCGTGCCTGGCTACCACGTATGGGTGGACCATTCGCAAAAACTTACCGAGCGATCCACAAACTACCCAACTCACAAGAAGGTCTAAAACAAGCCGTTTCTAAGGTGCATGAATCACTTAACGCTACTGCAAGCATGAGTGTTTTTAGTAATAACATAGAAGAGTTTTTAGCAAATAAACCTAATTTTGAACCCCTAAAATTAGAGATTCAGCAATTTTTTAGTTTATCTCGCCAAGTGTATTTTGAGTCCGGTGCTACCCATAATGTTGGTGCTAATCCACAAGCTTGGCTACAAAGCTTTGCTCGCCGCTGTCGTGATTGTGAGCGCGGTTTAATACCAGAAACTTTAAACAAAGAAATGAATAGGACAAGGGCTTAAACCATGGCATTTTCACATCCATGGCTGCTTTGGTTGCTGCCACTCGCTATTCTGCCGCTATTACTGCAACGTGCTCACGCCAAGCATTACTCCTGGGTTGATATGCTGCCAGCTGATCCGCTGTCAGACCTAATTAGCTTAATATTAAAAGTACTGGCTATATTCACGTTAGTATTTATTATCTTGGGATTGGCTGC
>DIZU01000082.1:0-284 GCA_002429455.1 Methylotenera sp. UBA6020
TATTTATTAAACAACGACGCGCTGTCATCCCAAAAAACGGGGTACGAAGGCTCTAATGCAATTTACCTGGGCCGGAACAAATTTGTAGATTATTACAACGACAACGGACATTCCTATACCTATCGGCAGAAGCTGGACGAAGTGTATCAATGGCGAAACGGTGTATTTAGCCGGTCCCGCGATTCCGCAAAAATTCAATCTATTTCCGGAGCGCGCTTCAAGCAGTTGGGTAAACCGCCAGCAGAAGGCGGCCTTGTGCAAGATTTTAGGGTTTTTCCTTACTT
>DIZU01000082.1:495-6417 GCA_002429455.1 Methylotenera sp. UBA6020
ATTTTAGGGTTTTTCCTTACTTTATCTCTCGCATAGAAAAGCCTTGATATGATGTCAGCTAGGCGATAGTTCTCTGCATATTCTTGTTCTCTAAGTTCACGTGTTACAGCAAGTGCATGTAATCTCTAAGTCCTTAGTTTTAAAATTCGTTGGGCTTTTGTTGTCTATTCTCATTTTAATGGGATAGCAAATTATAAAATAATGAGCTTTTATTAGGCTCATTATTTTTCTGAAATTCGCCATAAATACAGTAACAATTGTTTGCGATTGTTATAATAAAGTTGCCAACTTTTAGCATGTTATAATTGATACAAATTTGGTCAGGAAATAGTGTCAGTATAGGCATTAGCTAATTGGCTTCCCGGGTTTAATAAGAAAAATGCACTTTGCAGTACATTGTTGCGAAGAAAACAGGGATTTAAGGGGTTATGGAGTGACTTTTGTAGCGGATGACACTGGGTTGACCAGTGCGAATTTTGTGCGGAGTTGGTTGGTGCAGTCCGACGAAGCGCTTATCAGACTTGATTTGCTTGACTCCGCTACGGCCTGCTCTGGTTATAGTCGTCGCTACGCCATCAATGTGAGCAAGGTAGGGCGTGTCGCATGAAAATCCTCCTTCTCGGTAAAAACGGTCAAGTAGGCTGGGAGTTACAACGCAGCCTTGCACCATTAGGTGAACTAGTTGCACTGGACGCACAAAGCCAGCATTTATGTGGCGATTTAAGCAATCTTGAAGGCATTGCCCAAACCATTCGCGCCGTCGCGCCAGACATTATCGTCAATGCCGCTGCCCATACTGCCGTTGATAAAGCTGAAAGTGAGCCTGAGTTAGCGCGTACTATCAACGCACTGGCGCCAGGCATTCTGGCGCAAGAAGCCAAGCGTAGTCGGGCGTGGCTTATTCATTACTCTACTGATTACGTGTTTGATGGTACTGGTGACACGCCGTGGCTGGAAACTGATCCCACTGGCCCCTTAAGTATCTACGGTAAAACCAAGCTGGAAGGTGAGGGGGCGATTCGCGCATCGGGCTGCAAACATCTTATATTTCGTACTAGCTGGGTGTATGCCGCGCGTGGTGGCAACTTTGCCAAAACCATGCTGAAACTGGCACAAGAGCGTGATAGTTTACAAGTGATTAATGACCAAATAGGCGCACCTACAGGTGCTGATTTGCTTGCAGACATCACTGCACATGCCGTTCGCACGGCACTGCTACGTTCTGAGGTTAGTGGCTTATATCATCTCGTGGCCAGCGGCCAAACCTCTTGGCACGGTTATGCCAGTTTCGTCATTGATTTTGCACGTCAAGCCGGTATTGAAATCAAAGTTTCGCCTGACGCTACCCAGCCCGTGCCTACCAGCGCTTTCCCTACTGCTGCCATGCGCCCAATTAACTCGCGCTTAGATACTAGTAAGCTACAAACCACCTTTAGCCTTAATTTACCCCACTGGCAAAGCGGCGTTACTCGCATGCTTACCGAAATCCTAGAGAAGCAATCATGACCCAACGCAAAGGCATTATTCTCGCCGGCGGCTCCGGCACCCGGCTCTATCCCGTGACCAAAGTGGTTTCCAAGCAGCTGCTGCCCATCTACGACAAGCCGATGATTTACTACCCGCTCAGCACACTCATGCTGGCCGGGATACGCGACATACTCATCATTTCCACCCCGCAAGATACGCCACGCTTTGAGCAACTGCTCGGTGATGGCAGCGACTGGGGCCTCAACCTGCAATACGCCGTGCAGCCAAGCCCCGATGGTCTTGCCCAAGCTTTTGTTATCGGGAAAGATTTCATTGGCAGCGACCCAAGCGCCTTGGTGCTGGGCGATAACATTTTTTATGGCCATGATCTGCATACCCAACTTGAGCAAGCCATGTTGCGCGATCATGGCGCAACCGTCTTTGCCTACCATGTGCAAGACCCCGAGCGTTACGGCGTGGTAGCCTTCGACGCGCAAGGTCATGCCACCAGTTTGGAAGAAAAGCCTTTAAGTCCTAAGAGCAATTATGCTGTCACCGGCTTGTATTTTTATGACAGCCAAGTTACCGACATTGCCGCCACCCTTAAGCCATCTGCGCGGGGTGAACTGGAAATTACCGACTTGAATCGCATTTACCTTGAGCGCGGCCAACTGAATGTGGAAATCATGGGCCGTGGCTATGCCTGGCTTGATACCGGCACCCATGAGAGCCTGGTTGATGCCAGCAATTTCATTGAAACTATCGAACGTCGACAAGGCTTGAAAGTGGCTTGCCCGGAAGAAATTGCCTACCGCAAAGGTTTTATCAACGCCGAGCGATTAGAGAAGCTGGCAGAGCCTCTCGCTAAAAATGGCTACGGACAATACCTGCAACGCTTGCTGAAGGAAGGGGTTCAGCCGTGAAAGTTATCGCTACAGCTATTCCCGACGTCCTCATCATAGAACCCAAAGTATTCGGTGACGAACGCGGCTTTTTCTTCGAAAGCTTCAACCAGGCAAAGTTTGAAGCTGCCACGGGCAGGCAAGTTAACTTCGTACAAGACAATCACAGTCGTTCGGTCAGAAACGTGTTGCGCGGGCTACATTACCAAATTCAACAACCGCAAGGTAAGTTGGTGCGAGTGGTACAAGGGGCGGTTTTTGATGTGGTCGTTGATCTACGCAAAAGCTCGCCGACCTTCGGCCAGCATGTTGCGTTAGAACTATCCGCCGAAGATAAGCGCATGTTGTGGGTGCCAGAAGGTTTCGCGCATGGTTTCCTGGTGCTTTCGGATACCGCGGAGTTCCTCTACAAAACCACTGACTACTGGGCGCCAGAGTTTGAGCGTAGCATTGCCTGGAACGATCCTGCTATTGGCATTCAATGGCCCATTCAGGGTGAACCCACTTTGTCTGCAAAAGATCAACAAGCCAAATCACTGACAATAGCAGAACACTTTGTATGATCCTAAGGTGTGAAAGTTCAGCAAGCATTACATGAGGTCTATTAGCTTTGGAAAGTCCAAGTTTTAATGCCCTAGTCCCATCTTGGTTAGGCAGGGCTTTTCTGCGATAATGGTGTTTTGATTTTTAACGAAAGCTTAGCAAATGGCACAATTTGACAACGTCAGTGTAAAAAAGAAAGCCAATATCTATTTTGATGGCAAGTGCGTCAGCCACACCGTGATGTTTCCAAACGGCACGCGTAGCACAATTGGCGTAATTTTCCCAAGTTCACTTACCTTTAACACGGCGGCACCTGAGCTAATGGAAATTAATGCCGGCGTTTGTAAAGTACGCCTTAATGGTGAAGAGTCTTGGAAAACATACAGTGCTGGTGAAAAATTTACCGTGCCTGGAAATTCAAGTTTTGATATTGAAGTGACAGAAACCTTGGATTACGTTTGCCACTTCGAATAAGATTCTAGAAATAGGAGTTAAAAATGCCTTCATTTGATATCAGTTCTGAAGTCGATATGGTTGCTTTGAAAAAATGCGATTGATACTGCTGGTAAGCAGATTACCAATCGTTATGATTTTAAAGGTACTTCGGCCAAAGTTGAGTTGAACGAAAAAGATAGTCTCATCACGTTATTTGGCGATAATGATTTTCAGCTTGATCAAATCAAAGATATTTTATTGCCAGGTATGGAGAAGAAAGAACCAGACTCATCTAAGCGACTCGAACATAAAGATATGCAAAAAGTTGGTGGCAATAAGGTTAAACAAGAGCTTAAAATCCGAGCAGGTATTGATAGTGATTTAGCTAAACGTATCTCTAAGTTGATTAAAGACTCTGGCATGAAAGTGCAGGCGAGTATTCAGGGCGATACTGTGCGTGTAAATGGTGCAAAAAGAGACTTGTTGCAGGATGCAATTGCCTTTGTGAAAAAGAATGTAACGGATTTTCCGTTGCAGTTTGGTAATTTTAGGGATTAAGCGAGCGCCTAATCAAGCGAATCGCTCTTAATTAAGAGATATATGGCAAAAACGCTTTACGATAAATTATTTGATAGTCACGTTGTGCATGAAGAAAACGGCACCGCGCTGATTTATATCGACCGTCATTTGGTGCATGAAGTGACTAGCCCGCAGGCGTTTGAGGGATTGAAGCTAGCCAATAGAAAAGTGTGGCGTGTGGATTCTATATTGGCGGTGCCAGATCATAACGTACCAACCACGGATAGAAGCTTTGGCGTTGCTGGTATCAGTGACCCGATTTCACGTTTGCAAGTGCAAACCTTGGATGAAAACTGTGCTACGTATGGCGTGACTGAATTTCAAATGAATGATGCGCGCCAGGGTATTGTTCACGTAATTGGCCCAGAGCAGGGCGCAACCTTGCCTGGCATGACGGTAGTGTGCGGTGATTCACACACCAGTACACACGGTGCGTTTGGTGCTTTGGCGCATGGCATCGGTACTTCTGAAGTTGAGCACGTATTAGCGACGCAATGTTTGGTACAGAAAAAATCTAAAACCTTACAAGTGCTAGTGGATGGTAAATTAGGGCAAGGCGTAACGGCGAAAGACGTAGCGCTCGCGATTATTGGCAACATTGGCACAGCGGGCGGTACTGGTTATGCGATTGAATTTTCGGGTTCAGCGATTCGCGGTTTAACCATGGAAGGCCGCATGACCTTGTGTAATATGGCAATTGAAGCAGGTGCACGTGCTGGGATGATTGCAGTGGATGATACGACGATCAATTATGTTAAAGGTCGTCCATTTTCTCCTACAGCCGAACAGTGGGATGCCGCGGTGGCTTATTGGAAAACGCTGCATTCAGATCAGGATGCGAAATTCGATGCCGTAGTAACTCTCAAGGCGGAAGACATTCAACCACAAGTGACTTGGGGCACCTCGCCTGAAATGGTGGTGAGTATTGATGGGTGCGTACCAAGCTTGGATTTGGCGAAAAATGAAGTGCAGCGCGGCGACTGGGAACGTGCCTACGCCTATATGGGTTTGACACCAAACACCCCTATCAATGAAATCAATATTGATAAAGTGTTTATTGGTTCCTGCACTAACTCACGCATTGAAGATTTACGTGCAGCTGCTGCGGTGGCAAAAGGTAAGCATATTGCGCCTAACGTAAAATTGGCGTTGGTCGTGCCAGGTTCCGGTTTAGTGAAAGCGCAAGCCGAACAAGAAGGCTTGGACAAGATTTTTATTGCAGCAGGTTTTGAATGGCGTGAACCGGGTTGCTCTATGTGTTTGGCAATGAATGCTGATCGATTAGAGCCGGGCGAGCGCTGTGCCTCTACTTCAAATCGTAATTTTGAAGGTCGGCAAGGGCAGGGTGGGCGAACCCATCTGGTTAGTCCGGAAATGGCAGCTGCAGCGGCGGTTGCAGGGCATTTTGTTGATGTCAGGCAGTTTGTTTAATTTTGCATAAACAATTATAGGAGTAATAAATGAATAGATTCTTTGTATTGGCAGCCCTTGGTTTTGCATTGGTATTAACCGGTTGCAACACATGGCATGGCTTTGGTAAAGATTTAGAAAAAGCTGGCGATAAAATTCAGAAGGCACCGAATAACTAATGGAACCATTTGTTAAATTAGATGGGTTGGTGGCGCCGCTGGATCGTGCCAATGTCGATACAGACGCTATTATCCCTAAGCAGTTTCTCAAATCTATCAAGCGTAGCGGCTTTGGTCCTAACGCTTTTGATGAATGGCGTTATCTCGACCATGGTGAGCCTGGTATGGACAACTCTAAACGTAAAATCAATCCTGATTTTGTACTGAATCAGCCACGTTACCAAGGTGCGAGTATATTGCTCACCCGCGAAAACTTTGGCTGTGGATCTAGTCGTGAGCATGCGCCATGGGCGCTAGAGGATTTTGGTTTTAAGGTGGTGATTGCATCGAGCTATGCCGTTATTTTTTACAATAACTGCTTTAAAAATGGCATGTTGCCTATCGTTTTATCAGCAGAGATTATTGAT
>DIZU01000107.1:0-3036 GCA_002429455.1 Methylotenera sp. UBA6020
CAACCTATTTTAGGACGGGTCATGGAATTAAGCAGGGCAAGCTCCCTTTAGCCTCACGTTTTTTCAAAGGCGATTCAATTACGATCAGCTCCTATTTAAAACTCTAAATACAAAATTAGTGATGGATGTCCGTTTGGATAGAATGTTAGGAACATACGTTAAGAGGATTAAAATTGCCGCCAACATTAAATATAACCAACGTATTGAATATGCAGTAACGAAGCTGGCAGCAGGTTTTTGCTGTTGAACAAACGCGTAAAACGCTGGGGTGTTTTGTCCTTCTATGTATCTTGCCTTAATTTCACCAGCAAGCGATGTTAAATAATCATCCTCAAGCTGTGATAAAAATCGATCATATTCGGCAGATGCAACCGATGGATCAGGGTCATCCAAGCTGGCATCTGCATACGTTACACCAACCGCTCCGGCATTATTATTATCGCTAACTGGCCAAAATCCTACCCTTTTATTGGCTGCGTTATATCGCGGCACCGCTACTTTTGCATGACCGCCTACACCCACAAAAACAAAGTTCTTGCCGATTTGAATGCCGCTAAGATCTTGCTTGATGGTCACATTCACCCTTGGTGCTTCGTCTCCGTCGGTAAAAAACAACATCTGGGCCGGTACGTTTAATGAGTCGAAGGTATTGGCCGCGGCTCTTACCCCAAAGCTCAAACGGCTATTCCCTTTCCAAGCCATGCGCCATTCCAGATGTTCTATTGAATCGGTAATCGCATCGTAATTTGTACACACTTCCAAAGGCGTAATCAGCAATGCGACATTATCCGAAGCAAAAATGCCAACGCTGATATAAGTGCCGCAAGGAGAGGTTTCGACGATCTTTTTCATCAAATGCCGCGTATAAGCTAATCGGCTGACATTCTGATTATTCAGCTTCTCATCTTCCGCATTCATGCTTTGTGTTACATCTGCCACCAGCAAATAATTATGCACCTCTTGCTTCAATTGAATCTGCGGTTTGATGAGTGCTAACAGCAGCAAAATAGTGGCTACCAGGTAGAGCGCGGTTTCATGGTTCTGTTTGAGCAACGCGAGCGTATTTTTCATGGCAAACCAATCGGTAAATTGCTCAATTCCATGGTCGATTGGTCTTTAGGTGCAGGCTTCATATTGTTAGACATCACAGAATGTAACAGGCTCAAATTAAACTTTGCTGCGCGCTCCAGCGGCGCCAGCCTTAATGATTGCTCATACGCCATTTTCGCTTGTGAGTAGGCGTACCGTGCTTCATCTTGCAATGTGCCGTCATCGTTGATTCTACGGATTAAGCCTGAAACAAACAGGTTGTTCGCAATGTTGAACTGTATTTTCGCCTGTTCGCTTGCCGTGGGAGAGGTCTCCAGCAACTGACCATACGTTTGTACGGCATGCTTGTAATCTTGCTTTTCACCTTGATCATAGGCGGCAGCAAACTTTTGCAGGTATGGATAGGCATCATCTGCAATCTGCTGGCCAGCCAAAATTGCATGGTTCACTTTTTCTATTTTATTGCACTGATAAGCCTCATAAACAGCACCAATCAAGCCGGTTAACAGCAACGATCCAAATATTATATTGCTGCGATTTATGCGCTTTACCATGAATGCACCCTTAAATTCTTGATGATTAATATAAAAATACTCAACACCAGCGCAAGGATAATAAAATCCCTTGAATAGTCATGCCCCGGAATGCTCACCGAATATTGAATGATGTTTTTCTCTTTTGAATCAATATATTGCAATGCAGACTGCAACGTAGTTGGATTATCTGCCTCAAATGCCTTGTATTTTATTTTGAGTGATTTGAAATATTGATCAAGTACGATGGAGTCTGGCACCTGATCCTCCGCATAGACTTCTTTAGTGAAAATGCTAATATCATCAGGCTCCCGTAACACGATCCAGTACAGATTCAGCTTCTTGCTGGTTAACTGCTCGGCGATTTTACGTTTCACACGAGGGCTAAGCTTGCCTGCGCCATCTGACAGCAAAATAACTGCCCGCGAGCCTGAGCTTTGAATATTGTCGAATAGCGTTACCGCCTCAGTAATGCCAGCCCCGATGTTGGTTTGGTTAAGTGCAGAGCCTGTAGCTGCATTGATCGCCGAGTGAATGGCATCGCGATTAGTGGTAATTTTCATGCCATATAAGGCCGAGTTGGTAAAACCGACCACGCCCATCATGTCGTCAGGTCGAGAATCGATAAAATTGGTAATTAGCCGCCGCGCTGCTGCGGATTTAATTTCCGTAGCACGCCCACTCGTGGAGTCTCCCGCAAAAGGATGATCCATACTTACGCTTCGATCAATCACTAAAACCGTTTGTGCGCCTTTGCCTACCTTTTGCACTTTTTTGTTATCGCCTTGTGGTGATGCTAGCGCCAATACGATGCTGGCCAAGATGATGGCTGCAATCACTTTGACTATCATGTTGGCGATGTCTGAAATCCTGTCCACTGGCATGATTTCCAGCCAGGAGTACATTTGTCCTTGATGGCTTTTGAATAGGAAAGGCGCTGAGGCGAGCGGCAACAACA
The DNA here is from genome assembly GCA_002429455.1 of Methylotenera sp. UBA6020. Lineage (GTDB taxonomy): Bacteria > Pseudomonadota > Gammaproteobacteria > Burkholderiales > Methylophilaceae > Methylotenera. The sequence goes on from DIZU01000107.1 coordinate 2,542, forward strand.
ATAGTGCCCATGGCTGTAAGAGCGTCATTAAACACCTCGCTCACAGTCTCTTAAGCTTTTGCTTAATACAATTAGCTCATTTATAAATTGCGCACTGTCTGGCTGTTGGCTAGCAAATAATGACGCATTTGACCGCTCAAAAAATGACATGATATTAGTTTTTAATTTGTAGAATTCAGGATGGACGGCTAAAAACCGTTCGACTTCGCTGGCAAAAAGATTCTCGCCATGCACGGTATTAAAAGCCTGATGCATATAAATCAGCGCTTTTTTCTCCTCAATTTGCTTATTAGCATGATTTTTTTCTAGCTTTTTAAGCTTTCGATGCGCTTGTGCAAAAGCCCCGTTCATGAATGGCAACCACTGTCTATCCGCATTGATATAAATGAGCCCCACCAGCCCCGTGATTAACAGGCAAAACAACAGCCATAACCTGGTGTGATGCACGTTTATATCAACCAGCGTAGGCTTAAACTGCGGCTGGAGATTTTCTTT
>DIZU01000107.1:3256-4201 GCA_002429455.1 Methylotenera sp. UBA6020
ACGCTTTGGCACCGCCAGTGAGTGCGAACGTCTCTTCTGGCAATTGCATGACAACAGGCTTGGCTGCACTCGCAAAGATTTGATACCGGAGTGCTATCGTATAAATATTTTTGTTATCACGATGCAAATTATCATGGTGCAATGTTTTAACCGTGATGTCTGCCAGCTCAATCCCATTTCGGTTTAACCCTTTCATAGGCAAGGCATTCTTAGCTATTTGATAAGGCAAACTGACTTCAATCTCCATCGTACGATTCATTACATCGCCGACTTGGATTCCGTTACTTTGTGACGGGTTAATCACGCGCATAATTCTGGCATCAGCCTCTTGTGCTATAGCGCTGGGTACAGCAAATGCGAGGAATACAAAAGTAATGGTTTTAATAGCGTTCTTAATGATTAAATTTTTCATAGGCTCATATACTGCTCAAAATAATGCGACATATCTTCAGGATTGAACTTACCGCTCAGATAAATGGCTTGGCTGTCAAAGCTTGAAAATAGGTTTTCAAGCGTCTGTTTTCTTTCGGCAAAGGCCGCTTCAAACTGTGTCCGGACAGCATCCCGAAAAAAGATTGTTCTATTAAAACCAGTTTCAGGATCAATCATGTTGCCAAACCCAAATTTGGGAAGCTTTTTATATTCTTGGTCATCCCACATCACAACGGGAACCACTTGGTGCACTGACATCATGTTGAAGGCTTGCTCAATCAATGCGACCGGCATGTGGAAATCTGAAATCCAGAACACTAGCCCTCGGTGCTGGCTCAAGTATTGCGGCACTTCCAATACCCCTTCAGAACCAACCCGCATTTTTTTATAGTCACTCAATTGCTCAATCACCTCGAATGACTGATGCACGTGGTGGCTTAATGGCAGCGTTAACGCTTCTACTACGTGCTGGTGGTAGCCAATAAAGCTAAAAACATCTCCGGTTTCAAAAGC
>DIZU01000107.1:4464-7948 GCA_002429455.1 Methylotenera sp. UBA6020
GTCCTTTAAACTGCATGGAGCTTGATAAGTCGCATACCGCAAATATGGGCGTGGTGTTGTCCTGATTGAACAACTTGACCTGTACTTGCTCATAAGGGTCGCGTAGCGTCTGGCGCAAATCCATGCGCCTGGCATCAGGGTAATCAATCAACGGCACATTGCCCCTATACTCAAAGCCTAAACCGCGTTGCGTACCACGATGTCCACCAAAATGAATGCTGCTGGATTTCCAGGGGATTTGGTAGGTAAACGGTTTTGCGTACGATGGAATCATGCGGCTTTTGCTTGTGCTGAGTTTGATTGGGACGGCACAGCAACAGTACTCAGAATTTTTGAAGTCAATTCGCGTGCCAATACGGTTCTGCGGTTTTCGTACATGGAGTTAAACACTAGTCGGTGGGCAATGAGTTCATGAAACACCGCATGAATGTCTTCAGGATACAAATTCTCGCGATTCATGAGCCACGCATGTACGCGAGCCGCTTTCAGCAACATACCCATGCCACGCGGACTGGCGCCAGTATGTATCAATCGATTGACATCAACACTATCAAGCTTAATACCGAATTTTTCTGGATTTTGGGTTGATTCCCACAAATCCAATGCATAGTCCTCAAGTGCAGGGCTGGATTTAATGTGGGACTGCAGAAAGTCAGAAAAGCCGTTCAATTGGTCAAACTGCAGAACATTAGACTCTACTTGTTGAGTCAGACCTTCTGCATGCTGATACTTAACATCGAACATCAGCGCTTTTCTTAACTCTCGATCAGCCGGAATATCGATCGGGATTTCCATCATGAAGCGATCTCGTGCAGCCGATGGAATCTCGAATGTTTCATTTTTTTCGACCTGGTTGCGGTCAGCAAAAACCACCATGTGCGGCAGGCGGTATTCCTTTTTAAACGCATGCAAGTGTCTTTCTGCCATAACACGCAACATGAGCGCGTGCACTTGCGGTCTGGCCCGATTGATTTCATTGAAGAAAAAAACAGACAGATTTTCACCTGCACGCAGCAGCGGACCTTCATCAATTTGAGGGCGGCCATCCGAACCTAAAAACGTATGGTAAATAAGATCATTCGGCATCAAATCCACGGTGCCTTCAATCCGCTCATAGGCGCCGCCGATACATCTGGCAATGGATTGCAGCAAGGTGGTCTTACCCACCCCAACACCACCTTCAAGCAACACATGGCCACGTGCAAAAATGGCGATGTTCATGAGTCGAATGGCCTTATCCTGACCTACGATCACCTTTTTTACTTCATTTTCCAGCTTTAAAGCATGGCTACGCCAGTCGGCAAGCTGAACATCGGTAGTTGCAATATGCATAATAATCCTATATAAAATAAAAGTTTAAAGAGTACGTTCGATTGCGTTTAGCTAACTTTCAAGATAACATAAAGACAGGTCTGTTCATTTATTTACAGTCTACTTGAAGAGTTCTTAAATATGCAAGTAAATTTTTAACGGTAAATTACAATGCTCCAAACAAATCAGTTTAATGAAATGAATGCAGACATAATGACCACGCTGGGCTTGCGTCAGAAAGTTAGAATCAGCGGAAAGACATCCAAGGCGCGGCTTTTGGGGTTATCTAGTCAGCTGAGTAACTGGAATTCCGAACGAAATGCTTCCCAGACTGCGAATACGCAACGAAAAGACTTATCCATTGAAGATGTGCATTTTTTAAAAGAAATCATACATGCTGAAATCAAAAAGACTTCAGTAAAACATCCTGATGTCGTTTCAGATCAAATTCTTTTTTTAGTGATTGGGGCAATACAAATACAATCGCAAAATCATTCAAACGAGGCTTGGAAGTTAGTTGATCAATCGATACAAAGCTTTCTTAAACCCGAGACAGAAAGACGAGTCCTGTTGTTGGGTTTTGCAGCTGTTGCATTAGTAGTAATATGCGTGAGTGCAACCATGCTTTTAAGCCCAAAACTGAATGACATTTCGAATGAGGTGGCACTGACTAAATCGCCATCTACGGCCACTATTGGAGTTGCTGACCCCCTTACTATTAGTGCTTTGCTGCACGTTTACAATAAGATGAAAGATGGTACCTGTCAGTTTCCTCAAGCGGCGATGCTGCCGCCTGATCAAAGGCAAGCTTTTCTATCATTCGTTAATGACGGTATAGTAGATATGCGTAACGTAGGGAGCTTGAAGCTAGCTTTAGGTTATGTAAATTGCTTATATCCACAAGAGTTAATGCATCCAACACCATGAACCTAGAATGGTTAGAATTATTTTATAAGGAAATCATATGAATATGCGTGAAAGGATACTCTTAACGGCAGCAAGCCTTTTTGAATCCAGAGGTATTCATGCTTCTGGTGTTGACACGATCATTGCAGAATCAGGAATTGCTAAAGCGACACTTTACAAGCATTTTCCAAGTAAAAATTTATTGATCGTAGCCTACCTCAGGGATAAATCTGATCGATTCTATGAGTGGCTGAACTCCAGGCTCAGCTCTAAAAAAGCCAATTCACTCGATATTCTTGTTGAGCTATGCGAACTTGTGGAGCAGTGGATTATGACTCCGGAATTTCACGGCCTGCCGTTTCACATTGCCTCTGTAGAATTTCCAGATCCGACCCATCCGATTAATCAGTATTCAGCTGTGCTGGCTGTGGAATTACAAGGCTACTTGTCCAAAATAGCCGCAGAAGCCGGCGCTAAAGACCCTGAAGCACTTGGGCAGCAGCTGACTATTCTTTTTGAGGGGGCAGCTTTAGTCGAACGATTGAGTCCTGGCATAGGCGCAGCAAAACGCGCAAAAAATGCCGCTTTAACACTGATACGTGCTTCTATTTAGAAGCGTCTCTTAATGCAGGTGAAGTCCAGCATCTCACTTGATGGATGAGTTAGTCATGTTTTTTTCTCGGTTTAGGCTTAAATTGGGGTAGCTCCATAGCTGTAACCTGTATTAACTTACAAATCCATTCTCTATCTTCCCACATATCAGCAGATATTAAAAAATGATATTTTGCTCCTGGGTAAGGGAACCCTTCTATCAGCTCAGGAATCATTTCTCTGCCAGCATTCGTTGGTTTTAAGAACATTTGATCATCACAGATTAGCCCGACAGGCTTACCAGCTGAATATAGACAGTATCCTCCAAACATCTTTCTTACTGTCACATGATCCGCGCCGGTAAGTTGGTCGAGAAGAAAATCAATCGTGCTTTTTGAAGTCGCCATGAAGTCATACCTAACACTTAAATGATGGGTTGACCCTACTTAGGCCGTTCTTCATATTGTGGCACATCATCATGAATCTCGTCCCACTCAGCTTTTGAGCCGACAAAAATATGGCCTAGGCTAGATCCAAGCATATAGAATAAAGTGAAATACCAGTCTTTTTAGACTGCGTTGATTTTAATCTTGTGTTTGTAATCTATAATTATTCTTGATTAATATAGTTAAAAAATAATGACATTCATTGTCAATCGGCGCCCAAAACTTTCCAC
>DIZU01000050.1:0-7831 GCA_002429455.1 Methylotenera sp. UBA6020
CGGGTGACCAAACGCTGCAAGGTGAATTCGAAGTCCTCGGCAATTTCCGGATAGACTGTATAACTTGTACGCTGATTTTGCTGAAGCGCGTTCCAGCTTAAAGCCAGTTTGTCCAAAGAGGACTTGAGCGATTTAGGTGCGTTAGCCCGCATGATTAAAAAATTCGCCTGATTGAGCTCAGCGCTGTACATCTTGCGCCCTCGTTCAATCATATTGTGGGCCTCATCCACGAGGATACTGACGTGCCATTCATTGATCACAGTGCCTGCGTAGAGCACTGCATACAGGTCGAAGTAATAGTTATAGTCGCCGACGACGACATCGCTCCAACTTATCAGGTCTTGACCTAGATAGTATGGGCAGACTTGATGTCTGCTGGCTATCATCTTCAATGTTTCGCGATCCATCATGCCTTGCTGAAGCGCAGCTAACCTGGCTGCAGGCAAGCGGTCATAAAATCCTTTAGCCAGCGGACAAGAATCGCCATGGCAAGCACGGTCAGGATATTCACAGGCTTTTTCCCTGGCGACCAATTCCACCGTGCGCAACTGTAGGTGCTGGTTTGAACGATTAATGACGTTAAGTGCATCAAGTCCTAACTTGCGGCCAGAAGTCTTGGCCGTGAGAAAGAATATCTTGTCGAGCTTCTTATCCGGCATCGCTTTGAGTAGCGGGAATAAGGTGCCTAGCGTTTTGCCAATACCGGTCGTCGCCTGAGCCATGAGGCTGCGGCCAAGGTTCGCTGTCTTGTAGACTGATTCAGCTAGCTGTCGTTGGCCGATGCGAAAACTGGGGTGTGAAAACTGCAGTATCAGCAGTTCCCGGTTCCGCGCCTGACGATGGGCTACTTCCCGTTCGGCCCATTCCAGCAGCTTGTTGCATTGGGCGATGAAATAATCCTCCAGCATCCCTGCGCTATACAATTCGCTGATGATGGTCTCCGTTTTGCTGGAAACGTTGTAATACACCAAAGCCACGTTTATTTCGGAGAGTTCGCGTTCCTGACACATCAACCAGGCGTAAATCTTGGCTTGCGCCCAGTGCAGATGCCGGTGGTTATCCGGCATACGGTCAAGACTGCCCTTATAGGTTTTGATCTCCTCAAGCTGGTTAATGTCCGGGTCGTAACCGTCTGCGCGTCCACGCACGAAAATATTTTGATATTCCCCAGACAGGGTTATTTCCGTTTGGTAACTTGCATCACGGCGAGCAGTGACTGCCAAGTGCCCTATCATTCCCTCTAGTGCAGTGGGTGAGGGTGTGAAGCGTTGGTCGAGATCGCCAGCCTTGGCCGTAAGGTCACACATGCCGCGGACCGAAATGATGTACTTGAAAGGGTCAGAAGGGTTTTCTGAGGCAATGCCATTTTTAGCAAACTTGATAATGGGGAGATCCTCTGGCTACAACGTAATTGGGTATTATTATCCCAAATACCCAGACATAATAATCTAATTTTATAATTGATCCGCCTGAGTTTATAGCCAGATTATCAAGCGAACCTCCGTTAACTGCTCATGTCGAATATTTGCTATTCATCCAGAAACCAGACTGCAATTGAAGGAGGAGAACCATGAATCCCGTCGTTCATTTTGAGATGCCGTACGACAATCGGATACGTATGGCGAAGTTTTATGAGTCAGCATTCGGCTGGCAAACGCAGATGCTTGGCGAAGATATGGGCAATTACGTCCTTGCATCCACCATTGAAACCGGTGAGAGCGGGCCCAAAAAGCCTGGCGCGATTAACGGTGGCTTTTACCAGAGAAAAACAGATTGGCCCGCGCAATATCCGTCCGTAGTGATCGCAGTGGATAATGTTAAAGAATCTATAAAGAAAGTAATAGATTCGGGTGGTAATGTGCTCGGCGAGCCGATGGAGATTCCCGGTATAGGACAGTATGTCTCGTTCATCGACACCGAAGGCAACCGCATCAGCATGCTTCAGCCTCTTCCGCGAAATTAGCATGCACCACCAGAGTAGTGAATCTACTTTGGCATCATATGGATGTTAGGCCTATTTACGGTCGTCTCGAAGGGTCGTCCTGAGTTGTTCAGTAATTTAGATTTAAAAGAATGTATGTATTATCAGGTTTTCTTGCAATCGGCTGTGCGTTATCACACATAAAACAGATATAGCAAATTGGGATGAACAATTAACCATATTCTGCTGTCATTCTTAGACCTATGATTTTTAAATAAAGGAAGATCTATGTCCAATGAACAATATCAATCCTGTATCGATGCTTGCAAAACCTGCGCGGAGGTTTGTGAGCAATGTGCGAAAGCATGCATTGAGGAAAAGCCTAAAATGATGGCACGTTGTATCGCGTTGGATGAAGACTGTGCTGAATTTTGTCGTCTTGCCGTCCATTTCATGCAGCGTGATAGTGAATTTTGTGACCTGATAGTAGAAGACTGCGCAGAAATTTGTGCAGAATGTGCCGGGGAATGTGCCAGGCATTCAAATGAACATTGTCAAAAATGTGCAGCGACGTGTAGAAAATGCGCTGAAGCTTGTATGAAGATGGCGACAGTCCATTAAGTACTCCTTTAGGCAACCATGGAGCTTAATGACCTAATTAAGCAAGTAACTAAAATACTCTGTGTTGTATTTGACCCAAGGTGTCGATTCATACTTTAGATACCATCACTCAGTATTTAGGAGTGATGGCTCTATTCACATCACAATTTTGGAGATTTTCATGTCTCAAAACACGCAAGCGCAAATCAATACCCTAGACATTCACAGAATGTTAACTCTATATTATCAGCCACAACTGGATTTACAAATGCTGGAAACCTGTACCATATTCACAACTAAAGGCCTCGTTTGGCAACGCTATATCGTGAACGCAGCCAAATTACTTTAGAAAGCTGTTTGCACAGGGCAGACATTGCAAAATTATAAGTTCAGTGATGAGTATTTTTGTCTACGTATTCTAGCGTACAGACAAGAATCTTAGAAGAAAGCGAGAATGAGGTCGGCGATGAGTTATTTATGTCTTTTCATTGCTCTGAACACGAATTCTTTTAGGAGATTAAAATGAAACTTACGATGAAACAAGCGGTGCTAGCAATTGCCTGTGCTGGCGCTTTTACTTCGGTACAGGCAGCCACTCTTGTGTCTCTCACTAGTGCCGATTTTCCTTATAGCCTTGGCTCTGACCCTACCAATGCCTTCGAATACGTTGTGAATCATGCAGCAGGTGCCTTCAGTGATATTTTCAACTTCAGCCTGACCACCGCCAGCAATACGGTTTCCAGCGCTGTTGGCTTAGGTGGTTCTGGCTTTGATATTACTAACGGCACGCTCACGCTGTATAATGCAGCCGACGTACAACTGGCTACCACGACTTGGGGTACCAGCAGTGGTTCAGTTACATTCAATGATGCTGCAGCCGGCTCTTATTACTGGAAAGTTACCGGCACTGAAGGCGAATTAGGTGGGGCATATTTATATGCCGCCAACACCGCACCAGTACCTGAGCCAGAAACTTATGTCATGCTGTTGGCAGGTCTAGGTATGATTGGCTTTATCGGCAGACGTCGTCTAACAAAAAGTGCTTCTGATTATCATGGTTACGGTGCATCAGGTCTTAATTTTGCTTGAGTATGTATAGGGCGGAATATAGTTGTGTATTCCGCCAGAAATATGCCGATGGATAAAAGCCTTAACTGTAGACGGCGAAGCTGCTGTGATTCTAAATCTGATTAGAAGCTATTCTTTGGAATAACGGTACGCTGTGAACCGTCTCGGTTAAGCTTATGTCTGGGAATCGTCTTTAGCCAGCACTTCTTCAGGGTTGCCTTTAATCTTGGTCTGATTCCTTGGTCTGGTCCAAGGCACGCAATTGAAACTCTAGTGTACGGATGCGTTCCAGAAAAAGCAGCGTCAATGCCAAGGCGTTGGATTCCAGTTCGAAATCGTGCTTGAGGCGGGAGAGCGTGCGTATCGATACAAGGCAATGGCTGTTGAAACACCAAGTCTCTGGAGTCAGGTTGACTGCCGCTGGATTATTGGGAATGAGTGCGCCGCTTTCCACAAGCTGCTGTAGCTCTGCCTGTGACAGTCCTGATAGCTCTATGAGTTCATTCAATGACAGTTCATGATGTTCGTCTAGCCACATTAATTCAGTATGATCAATATTCATAGCGTATCTCCTACTCGAAATGTGCGCGTGGGTTGAATGTTGAAATGTCCGTTAATTCTTTAAGTAATACGCGTTCCCGATCACTCAGGTGTATTGGCACTACAATTTGTGCGATCGCAAAAAGATCGCCATGTTCTTGATTATGTTTAGGCATGCCACGTTTACTGATGCGCAGTTTTTGTCCGCTACTGGTGCCGGCGGGTACTTTAAGATTGACCGCGCCTTGCAACGTCGGTACTTTAACCGTTGCCCCTAATGCGGCCTCCCACGGCGTGAGCGGCAGATCAATAAAAAGATCGTAATCCTTGATGCTAAATAATCGGTGAGGAATAAAGCTAATATTCAGGTAGAGATTGCCATCGCGGCCGCCATGAAAACCTTTGCCACCTTTGCCTCGTAGCAGCATTTTTTGCCCATTGGATACACCTTTTGGAATGCGGGCCTTGAACGTATGCGGTACGTGCTTCAATTGGCCTTGATGATTATATTCTGGCACAGTAAAACTAAGATCTACCGTGACGCCGTGATAAGCTTCCTCAAGAGAAATTTGCGTAGCTAATTCATAATCCTGCCCAGGAATCGGTATATCGCGACCTTGATGTTGTGTATGACGTTTGCCACTAGAAAAGCCTGCAAATAGGTCAGACAGGTCGATGTCTTCAAATGAAAATCCCTGATTGCCGTATTGGTTAGCCCAATCCGGTGGCGGCTTGAACTCTTGACCAGATGGATGACGTCCTAACTCATCGTAAGCCGCACGCTTTTCGGTATCTTTTAACGTGGCGTAAGCCTCACCAATTTCTTTGAATCTCTCCTCTCCTGCCGGATCTTTAGAAATGTCAGGATGGTATTGATGGGCGAGTTTACGATAAGCCTTTTTAATTTCGTCATTCGTCGCGGTGCGAGCAACCCCCAGAATTTTGTAATAGTCCTTAAATTTCATTACTATTTCAGTATTCAGGAAATTTCATGGGTTATTAAATCATCTGGTTTAGTAGCCTTCATAGTTTAGCCGATGAAAATGCGTACCACTGCATTTGGCGCAAGGTGGAATATGTCCCGGCTTGTGAAAATGTAAGGATGCTTTGCATTGATCGCAAATTAAAGTGCCTAAGCCAATAATCTCGCCGGTGTGGTATTCCGCGTGGGCGGCGGCTTGCTTGAGCTTCAACAGTTCCAGTGTGGTTTTGTCGGTAGCGTCTGTAAACTTTTGCCACAATTCGTTTTTGATGAGTGCAATGTCAAAGCCCAGCCAATCTTTGAGTTCTTTGCCAGTTTCATTTAAATGATGTGCAGCGTCTATCAAGTCTCGCTTGATGGATCGTTTTAACTTGATGGTTTCATCGGCGCTACTATCGTCGACATCGTTATTAAGTAACTGATGGATGCCGGTCTCAGCTTGGGATAAGGCTTTTTCTAGCGATGATTCGTAGGCTTGGCCTACAGTGTCGTGCGTGGCGTCCTTCTTGTCGTCGCTTTTACTTTGCGGTGGCGGAGTCTTGTTCATGATGACGGCCTTTCTAGACGGTTTGGCTATGCATTAATCAAATTGATGTTGGAATGTATCGTACCAAAACTCGAATCCACATGAACTTGATGCTGTTAGATAATCATACTACTAAATATGACGGATTCAACTTTGAAGTGCAACTTTCATTAAGAAGTTTGGTGACAAGTTGCGGTGGTATCGAAGCCGCTTGAAAGACCTTGTAGAAGGCACACAGATGAAGCGCTGCCAGCCTGTAGGTTGGGCAAAAAGAAATGCAGCACAACGTGTACCGCGATTGTTGGGCTTCGCCGATTCAGCGCCAACCTACTGCTGTTACCAGTTTGTTTCAAAACTCTACCATTTCAAATTCAGCTTTAGTGACGCCGCATTCTGGGCAAGCCCAATCGGTCGGCACATCTTCCCAGCGCGTACCGGCTGGAATGCCATCCTCTGGCCAGCCTTTTTCTTCTTCATACACTAAACCACATACCAAACATTGCCAAGTTTTCATGATTATTTCAGCTTCATTATTTAAGAGATTAACTTTAAGTGATGCGTTACTTTCTTTTGTCGGGCATAAGCTTAAATACTTACACTTCTCTGTTTTGTATATGTACAAGAACCTACACATGAAAAGCCAAGTAATAAAATAGCCCGCATTGCGCGGGCTATTTTATTACAATATTTAGCACTTAATTGACTATTTATTGCATTGCAGCGATCGCTTTTTTAACACCTTCCGCATACGCAGGATCGGCCTTTGCAAATTGCACCAACATACGTACTTGAATAGAAGCATTTGCTGTTGATAAGCCACCAGCAATGTTATTAAAAAGTTGTTGTTTTTGGCTGTCGCTCATGATGCGGAACAAGTCGCCCGCTTGTGAGTGATAGTCTTCATCGCCTTGATCATGCGCTGCAATCCAGGCATCCTCTAAAATGGGCATAGGCGGTACTGCAACCTGCGCTACAGGCGTTGGTGCACCATTGTCAGCCCTATCATTCGGATAAAAGTTAGAAGCGTTCACGGTGCCTGCGGCATTGTTGTAGCCAGTTTCGCCGCTGCTATGTCCTACGGGGCAACCCATACCGGCAAAAGCGCCATCACGCTGATAGTGATTTACCGGGCATTTAGCAGCATTCACCGGAATCTGATTAGCGTTCGCACCGATTCTATAGCGATGCGCATCTTGGTAAGCCAACAAACGGCCTTGCAGCATCTTGTCTGGCGAGGCGGCAATCCCAGGCACAAAATTGCTTGGCGCAAACGCCACTTGTTCCGTTTCAGCAAAGTAGTTGTGCACATTACGATTCAATTCAAGTTGACCAATTTCAATCAACGGGTAATCTTTATGTGGCCATACTTTAGTCAAATCAAACGGGTTGATGTGGTAAGTTTTGGCTTCAGCCTCAGTCATGATTTGTACTTTCACCGTCCAGCTGGGNNCGCGGTCAGACATCAAAATAGTCATTTGATGTAAGGATTGCGGGTGATTCGCCCAGAATTCAAAGGCATTGGCTGGCTTCGGTAAATTGGTCCGAGCGTCTTTCTTTTGACTGTGGATAAAGTCTGGAAACTTGATCGGGTCATTCAAAAAGAACACCGGCGTATTGTTACCTACCATGTCCCAGTTACCTTCTTTGGTGTAAAACTTGATGGCGAACCCACGAGGATCTCGTGCGTAGTCGCTAGAGTCCTGGCCACTACCCACGGTTGAAAAGCGCAAGAATACTTCTGTCTGTTGACCAACTTCCTGCAAAAAGTTTGCGATGGTGTGATCTTTTAAGCCTTTAGTCACGGTAAAAGTACCGTAAGCCGCGGTACCACGGGCATGCACGACACGCTCTGGGATGCGCTCACGGTTAAAGTGTGCAAGCTTCTCAAACAAGTAATGGTTGTCAAAGGTTAAAGGGCCGCGTGTGCCAACAGAAATGCTATTGTTATCATCAGCAACCGGTGCACCTGTTGAAGTGGTTAATGTTGTTTTACTCATGTTGCTCTCCTAGAGATTAAGTGTGGCTAAATAGGGTAATAGGTTCTGGCGAATGTTTAATGTGTAAACGCATAGCTTGCCAGCAGCTCTATAGCCAATACTTTTTCTAATGAAAATTCAGCTTTGTTAAGAGTTCTATCTAATAAGTACTTGAACATACCCGCCTCCTAATTAATGTAATTACGATGGAGTGAATG
>DIZU01000050.1:7949-30914 GCA_002429455.1 Methylotenera sp. UBA6020
ATGTAATTACGATGGAGTGAATAATAGATAATATTTATTGATATATATAATTGAATATTTAAAACTATTTGATATGCTAAACTTATCATAATGCTTAGTTGAATAGTGCTTAGTTAAAATGCAAAATACTAGTTAGGATATGGGTCATGACCTTGAGTGAATTACGTTTTGTCGTAGCGTTAGCAAAAGAGCGCAATTTTAGGCGTGCAGCTGAAAAGTGCTTTGTCAGCCAGCCTGCACTCAGTTTAGCGATTAAAAAGTTAGAAGAAGATTTGGGCGTTTTAATTTTTGAGCGTAGCCGTACCGATGTCAGCCCAACCCCAATAGGTGAGCAAATTATAGAGCAAGCAATCCGTGCTATTGAAGAAGTTGGTCACATTCGGGAAATTGCAAAACAGGGTAATAATCAATTAGGCGGGGCGTTTCGGCTTGGCTTAATCTACTCGGTAGGGCCGTATTTATTACCGGAAATTATTCCAATATTGCGTCTTAGCGCACCAGATATGCCTTTAGATATTGAGGAAAACCTAACGGTGCAATTGGAAGTGCAACTTAAAAGTGGCGTGATTGATGCCGCAGTGGTGGCTTTGCCATTTGATGTGCCGGGCATTAAAACCATGCCGCTATATGATGAAAAATATGTAGTAATGGTGCCTATCGGCCATCACTGGGCCAGCCGAAACTCCATTCAGGCGAAGGAGTTGGTTGATGAGCATGTGTTATTGCTGAATAGTGGCCATTGCTACAGTCATCAAGTATTGCAAGCGTGCCCAGATTTGTCCCGTAAAGGACAAGTGTTACAAGGTAACTCGTTAGAGACTATCCGTAACATGGTGGCTTCAAATTTAGGCATTACGGTATTGCCATGCAGCGCCGCGACTGAGCGCTATGTGAATCCGCTAGTGAAGGTGATTCCGTTTGCCGCGCCGGTGCCCGTGCGAAGAATAGCACTGGCTTGGCGTAAAAGTTATGCGAGGGAGCTGGCGGTTGATTGTATTGCGGATGCAATTAGAGAAATGAAGTCTGAATGTTTAGTATTAGTCAAATAAGATAAACCTAGGAACGCTGTTAGACCTCCTTGCTGTACTAAAGTACAGTCGTCGTCAGCGTGCTTAGTTTTCGGCTTATCTAGATCGGAATAACAATTTACATAGTCAGTTCCATGAAATGCAAAAGGACGCTTACGCGTCCCTTTGCATTTCACTTTTAGCTAGACTAAAGACTAGCGATTGCAAACGTACATTGTAACTTCGAAACCGAAACGCATTTCAGTAGCAGCTGGTTTTGTCCACATGGTAAATCTCCTAAAAGTTAATTATTAAGAACTACGTAATTTATGACTTACATAGTACAGCGCTGTTGCGAAAGGAAGCTATGTAAAGTGATGAAATAGCACTCATGATTTTCATTAGATTATGGCGTGACAAACACACAATTTACAAGTGGCTAGTACGTGACAAATACACGATAACCAGCAACGGTCACGCCTTGTGTGGTCATAGCCAGTTGAACCTTCACTTCGCCACCCGCAGCTAACCCACTGGCAATATCGGTATGCTCAGGTAGATATTCATTTGGTTTGAAGATGCGTCGCAATTTGGGCTTGTCTTCCACATCGGTGAGCGTGAGTTCCAAATTAGGATAGGCCTGATTAAAGCCTGCTTGATTGATTAAGGTGCTGGTTAAGCGCATCAATCCTGCGTGATCAACATCTTCTTTTATATCGGAATCATCAATCACGATGAATTCAATTTTTTTGGGTAGCTCTATGCTGCAAGCAATGTGTTTGCAGACCTGCACAAGATAGGGTTTGGTATTGGGATAATAAATGGCAATGTCGTTGCGTAAAAAATAAACCATTTGCGCAGTTGCCGTGAGTAATAAAAGCAAGGCACACAATAACCATAGCCAAGGGCGTGATCTTTTAGCGGCAATATTAGGGTTAAGTTTAGATTTATCTGCCAGGTCATCAAAATTGCTGGGTTGAACGTCGCTAATTACAGCATTGTTCACAGCTTCGCCAATGCCGTAGCTATCAGTGTCGATATTTGCAGGGCTGGAGTCAGCAGTAAAAACGATGGTATCTGTAGTTTCAGTCGCGGTGGTTTCAGCTTCAGTGCTTGAAGCTGTAGACTCCAGCGTTTCAAGCATGGGCGCCGGAGTGTCATTTGATGCATCGTCAGCTACTAAGGGCGCATCTGCTGTAGTATCATCTACAGTAGTAAGATCATTTGCAGATTGGCTATTTAATTCAATGAGCTGTTGTCTAGCGTCAAATACATGCAGGCAATGGCCGCAACGCACTTGACCATTATGTTGATTAAGCTGTTCTTCGGTAACAAAAAATTGAGTTTGGCAGGCAGGGCAATCAGTTATGGCGCGCATTTTTTAGTACCAGTGAGCAACACCCAAGATTCCATATATTGAGGTGGCTCCATAGTAAACCATTCCGCATAAATGGCTGAAACAGCTGATTCTTGTTCACGTAAAATACCAGATAAGGCAATTTTACCGCCTGTTTTGCATGATTTTGCCAGCGCAGGTGCCAGTACACTTAAGGCGCTAGATAGAATATTCGCGACCACAATATCAAATTCCTGCGTTTGATATTGGCTTGCATGGTAAAACTCAGCAAGTACATCATTCTGCTCAGCGTTATACAGGCTAGATTGAATGGCTTGTGTATCAATATCGGTACCTACAACATGTGCCGCACCTAGTTTTTTTGCCGCAATCGCTAAAATGCCAGAGCCACAGCCATAATCCAGCACGGTATATTGTGCAGCTACGGTTCGGGTGAGCCATGCTAAGCAAAGATGGGTAGTAGGGTGGCTGCCAGTACCAAAAGCGAGACCTGGGTCTAGGATAATGTTGATTGCCGCTGGATTCGGGCTACTGTGCCATGTGGGCACAATCCATAAGTTATCACTGATTTTAATCGGATCAAATTGTGACTGCGTAGCACGCACCCAATCTTGCTCCTGGATAATCTCGGTGGTGTATTGCAGACCTGAAAGGCCTGTTTGATGTTGCAAATCAGTGATAATTTGACTGATGTCAACGCCTTCATCAAACAGCACGCTAACCAAGTTTTGTTGCCAAATACCCGGCGGTGGGTCCCCTGGCTCGCCGAAGATGGGCTGTTCATCAACGGTTTCGGCATTGGCATCTTCAATAATGGCAGATAATGCACCCAGCTCCATGAGCGTATCGCTAATTAAATCAGCGGTATTATCTTGTGCTTCAATTTTTAACGATACCCAAGCCATGCTGAACCCGCTTACTTATTATGCCAATTTATTAGAATTTATTTGTTATAAATACCAAGCTTTTGCTCGAGGTAGTGAATGCTGGTGCCGCCTAAATGAAACGCTGCGTCCGCCATAAGGTCTGCGTGCAGGGCTAAATTGGTGCTAATGCCGTCAATCATCATCTCCGACAAGGCAATCCGCATGCGCGCAATGGCTTGCTCGCGGGTATCGCCGTAGGTAATCAGCTTGCCAATCATCGAATCGTAATGAGGCGGAACCGTATAGCCGGCATAAGCATGCGTATCAATACGCACACCTGGGCCGCCAGGCATATGGAATTTGTTAATTTTGCCGGGTGAAGGCACAAAGGTATATGGATCTTCAGCGTTGATCCGGCATTCAATGGCATGACCACGTAACACAATATCTTTTTGACGGAATTTAAGCTTTTCACCAGCCGCTACAAAAATTTGCTGTTGGACTAAATCGATGCCGGTGATCATTTCTGTGACAGTGTGCTCAACCTGAAGACGCGTGTTCATTTCAATGAAATAAAACTCATTGTTTTCATACAGGAATTCAAAAGTACCGACACCGCGATATTTGATTTTACGGCACGCTTCAGCACAACGTTCGCCGATTTTGTCGCGTAATCGAGCATTTAATAGTGGCGCCGGTGCCTCTTCAATGATTTTTTGATGGCGACGTTGCATGGAGCAATCGCGTTCACCTAAATATACCGCGTTGCCGTGTTGGTCGGCCAATATCTGAATTTCGATATGACGTGGTTTTTCCAGGTATTTTTCCATGTAAACCACGGGGTTGCCAAATGCCGCCTGTGCTTCGGCTTTGGTCATATTCACCGAGGTCAGTAAAGCTGCTTCAGTGTGTACCACGCGCATGCCGCGCCCGCCTCCACCGCCAGCCGCTTTAATAATCACTGGGTAGCCTACTTGCTTAGCCGTTCTAATAATTTCTGCGGGGTCGTCTGAAAGTGCGCCCTCAGAGCCTGGTACGCAAGGTACGCCGGCTTTTTTCATGGCGTCTTTGGCCGACACTTTGTCGCCCATTAAGCGTATGGTTTCAGCCTTAGGCCCGATAAATACAAAGCCGCTTTGTTCTACGCGCTCAGCAAAATCAGCATTTTCTGATAAGAAACCATAACCTGGATGAATAGCTTGTGCATCGGTGACTTCTGCGGCGCTAATGACGGCAGGTACGTTCAAGTAACTTTGACTCGAAGGTGCCGGGCCAATACAAACGGATTCATCTGCCAATTTTACGTATTTAGCTTCACGATCGGCTTCGGAGTGAACTGCAACCGTTCTGATGCCAAGTTCGCGACATGCGCGCTGTACACGCAAGGCAATTTCGCCGCGATTCGCAATTAAGATTTTGTCAAACATAGCCATGTAATAAAAATCCTGTGCTTAAGCAATAATAAAGAGGGGTTCGCCGTATTCAACGGCTTGGCCATTATCTACTAAGATTTTTTTAATAACACCGGCTTTGTCTGCCTCAATTTCATTTAATAGTTTCATGGCTTCAATAATACATAGGGTATCGCCCACAGCAACGGTGTCACCCACTTCAACAAAAGCTTTTGCATCCGGTGAAGCCGAGCGATAAAACGTACCTACCATAGGGGATTTAACGGAATGGCCTTCATCAACTACGGTTGCAATAGTCTCGCTAGCAACTGCCGCTTGAGGCGCAGTACCATAGTGCATTGGCGCATAGTTTGCGAAGTTTCCGTAAGGTGCAGCAGGCGCGTTTGAAGTGAAGTTGCGGCTAATACGTACTTTTTCACCGTCTTCGGTGAGTTCAAGTTCGGAGATACCTGATGCTTCAACGAGATCAATTAATTTTTTAAGTTTGCGTAAATCCATAATAACCTCTAAAAATCTTGTAAAAAGTTTTATTTAATAATGATATTAATTGCTAAGAACGATTGATGTGTGACTACTTTTTTAGTTGTTCTATCGCGTAATCAAGCGCTAGCGAATAACCATGTGCGCCTAAGCCGCTAATTACACCAACAGCGATATCAGTGAAATACGAATGATGGCGAAACGCCTCACGTGCATACACATTGGATAAATGTACCTCGATAAAAGGTACTTTAACAGCGCTGAGAGCATCGCGCATGGCTACTGATGTATGCGTAAAGGCTGCTGGGTTGATAATGACAAAATCCACTTTTTTCGACGCTAATGACTGAATTTTGGTGACAAGTTCGCCCTCAGCATTACTTTGAAACGTGTCTAATGCAATATTAGCCAGCTTTGCTTTATCTGCTAACGTTTGATTGATCGAGCTAAGCGTGGCGTTGCCGTAGTGTTCAGGTTCACGTAACCCCAATAAATTGAGGTTGGGACCATGCAATACTAAAATTGATTTAGCAGGCATGACAAAGCACTTTTTTGATCGTTTTTTGGCGTAAATTTCTGTAACTCATAAGCGCAAGTTTGCCGAAGTTAACCGGTTTTGTCCAGTTACATTAGCGAAATTCAAGGAATTTACAAAAAATTAACGATTAAGTTATTGATATTATTAGCTTAAGGCTATATCTGTAAACGGAACATCGTTAATGTGGCAATAAAGTACTTAAAGTTGCTTCTAAAAGTGATTTATTAATGCGGCCAAAGTAAGTTTTGACTATGCGGCCATCGGTATTGATGATCACTGTATAAGGTAGAACACTCTGGTTATTACCCAAACTATCGCCCAAAGCCATGCCCTCATTCTCGGCGGCAAACAGAGGGTAGCTGACCGGTGTTGCTTGTATAAATTCTTTTATCAACCCTAATTCATCGATTGCCACACCCAGCACCACTACATTCTTGTTTTGGTATTCCTGATGTATTTGAGAGAGCTCAGGCATTTCTTCGCGGCATGGTGAGCACCAGGTTGCCCAAAAATTTAGCACGATGATTTTGCCTTTGTATTGGCTCAGGGCCTGGTTGACTCCATTTTTATCAGGCAAACTGGCAGCAAAAAGCATTTGCGTGGATTGTGTGCTGGGCCCAGTATTGGTTGAGTTAGCGTTACTTAATATTTTATTAGGGCCTAAAAAATAATAATAAATGATAAAACCCAAGGTTACCATCACGGCCACGTAGCCTATGCGGGGAAGTATTTTTTTTAACATTGAATCGTTGAAACCTCAGATGGTGTTGCGGTCATGCAGCTATCGCGTTTGGCAAGGGTCGTAATAAAGCGGTCAGCATTTTGAAAGCCTACTGTTTTCAACGCTTTCATCTCTTGACCGTTTCCATTGAAAAAGACGATGCCAGGCGGGCCAAATAACGCAAAGCGTTTTAACAGCGCTTTGTCTTCTTCGGAGTTTGCGGTGACATCAAGTTGCAGCAACGTTGTGTTTTTTAACATTCGTTGTACGTTTTGATCGCTAAACGTGCTTTGCTCCAGTTCTTTACAAGCTACGCACCAATCTGCATAAAAATCCAGCATCACTGGCTGCCCTTGAGATTCAGCGAGTTTTTTCTCTAACTCAGCAATACTGGCAATGCGGGTAAAGGCGAGGGAAGATTCAGTTTTTTGCTGATTTACATTTGCAGTGCTGGTTGCAACTCCGCCCGTAATGCCATTTAGGGGTTGCAATGCAGATTTTGCTCCAGACAGCGCACCAATTAATAATGCCACGCCGAACACCAAAAAAATCACAGCGATGCCTTTGCCGAGCTTCGCAAAATTATTGGCATGCGCGGGTAAGTTGGCCGGTAAGTTATCTAGCGCATGGAGGTACACCGCAGTCACAATCAACAACGTAGCCCATAGCGCCAATTGAATGCTGACAGCAATGACTGGGGATATTAACCAAATGGCCATAGCCAGCATTAACACGCCAAAAAAGTTGCGTACTGTGTTCATCCAATTGCCGGTTTTGGGTAATAAGCTGCCTGCCGAAGCGCCAATCAATAATAACGGTACACCCATGCCTAAAGATAATGCAAACAGTGCAATGCCACCTAATACGACATTTTGTGATTGACCGATGTAAATTAAGGCACCTGCCAGCGGTGCGGCAACACAAGGGCTGACGATCAAAGCAGATAAAACGCCCATCACAAAAACGCCCAAAAATTTGCCACCTTTGAGTTTGTTACTGGCGTTGAGTATTTTGCTTTCCAGCGCATTGGGTAATGTAAGCTCATAAAAGCCGAACATGGAACAGGCTAATACTACAAATACCAAGGCAGAAGCACCCAATACCCAAGGATTTTGTAGTGATTGGCTTAGCAGGTTGCCAGATAACCCTGCGGCTACGCCGGCTAAGGTATAGCTTAACGCCATGCCCAACACATAAGCGACCGACAGGCTAAAGCTATGCAGCTTACTGGAGTGCGAATTATTGTTATTTTTAGTTTGAGATTGGCTGCCAACAATAATGCTCGATAAAATAGGGATCATTGGTAATACGCATGGCGTGAGTGATAACAATAAGCCTGCACCAAAAAAGCCAATAATTATCAGCCAGACATTACCTGTTTTTAATAAGCCGGCGGTATCATCACCGTCGCCATTGAGATCACTGCTAGCATAGGTATTGTTATTGTTTTGACCAGCTTTTGTCCCGCTGAGATTAACAGTGAAAGTTTTTTTGATGGGGGCATAGCACAGGCCTTTTTCACTGCAACCTTGGTAGCTTGCTGCAATCTTAACTATGCCGTTGTTGATTGCGGCTAGTTTGATATTGGCTTTAAAGTCATGGTGATATACTTCTTGTTTACCAAAATTGGCGTCATCTTTGATGTCACCCGCGGGCAAGCTCACCTGAGTTATCGTGCCAGAACTGGGGTTGCTAGTACCTGCCGCTGGTATTTCAAATTTGATGCGCTGGCGGTACAAATAGTGACCAGGCGCGACGGTAAAGGCGGCTTGAATGTTGTCAGCATCCAATGCGCTTAAATTTAGCTTAAATGCAACATCCGGCGGTAAAAAAGCTTCATCTGCATTACCTTCTGTCAGCATATTAATGGCGCTTTTATTTATCTCGCCAGCATAGACATTAGTATGTACGTTAAGTAAAAAGCCCATTGCAATAACGGCGATAAAGCTATTTGCTAAGTTTTTTAAAAGTAAATTTTTCACGTACAAGTGTTCCATGATTGAAAATTGAAGCTATTGTAACTATAGAGTCTTGCAATTATAGAATACCGGCACCACAAACTGTAGATAAGCAATTAGCATAATACGTTCAATGGATTGGAGATAACATACAAATGCGGTTAATACTCATAGTGACTTTACTCGCTTTTCCTATTGCTGAAATATGGATTTTAATGAGTTTAGCGCACCAATACGGTTGGTGGTTAATGCTGTACTTAGTTGTAGTAGCCATGTTGGGCTTACGGTTAATTCGTGATGAAAAACAGTTATTTTCGATCCGTATGATGCAAAGCCTGACGCAAGGTGGTAATCCAATAAAAGCCATGTTCGGGGGTGCGCGAAATATTATTGCCGGAATTTTACTCATCATCCCTGGCGTAATGACGGATATTCTTGCTGCCATTTTGTTGTTGATTCCAGTGAATAATCATGGGCAAAAGCCACCCGCTTATCAAACTGAAAAGGCGGCGAATGATGATGTGATTGAGGGTGAGTTTCACCGCGAGGATTAAATAATGCGTAAGGTTTAGACGACAAAGTAAGACTAAACACCATGTAAAAATAATGAATCACTAAGTTAAATAGAAACTAAATCCATTACAGTTTAGCCGCAATGTATAACGCAAGAATTGCGATTAAAACTGTTTAAAACGCACTTCAATTGGCGCATAGCGCTAATAAATTACCAGAGAATACATCGTATGACTTTTCAAATCACCATTCAGCCCAGTGGCCATAGTTACACGGCAAAGGCCTATGAAACCGTGCTGGAATCAGCCATAGACGCTGGATTCAATATTCCATATGGTTGTCGCAATGGCGCATGTGGCAGTTGTAAGGGCAGTATTTTGAGTGGCAAGGTCGATTACGGTGATTATGCTGCAAGCGCCTTAACTGATACAGAAAAAGCGGCCGGTAAAGCGTTGTTTTGTTGTTCTTTGCCGCTTACCGATCTAACCATTGAATGCCGTGAAATCAATGCCGGTGTGATTCATCCGCGCATTATTCCTGCGCGGGTAGAGCGTAAAGAGCAGCTTTCGCATGATGTGATGGCGATATTTTTGAAATTACCCAGTAGCGAACATTTGCAGTTTATGGCGGGGCAGTATATTGAGTTCTTGCTCAAAGACGGCAAACGGCGTGCTTTTTCACTCGCCAATGCGCCACATGTGGATAACATGCTGGAACTACACTTGCGCTTGATTCCGGGCGGGCAGTTCACACAATATGTATTCAATGAAATGCCAGATAAAGCCATTATGCGCATAGAAGCGCCATTTGGTAGTTTTTATCTGAGAGAAGATTCGGATAAGCCGATTATTTTGATCGCGGGCGGCACTGGTTTTGCGCCGATCAAAGGCATTATTGAGCATATGCTGCATCAGAATATGCGGCGTAAAGTGATTTTATATTGGGGTGCACGGACGCGACAAGATCTATACATGCCCGCATTGCCTGAGGCTTGGGCGGTAGAGCACCCGCATATTCAATATATCCCGGTATTGTCTGATGCAACCGTTGAAGATCAATGGCAAGGGCGCACCGGCCTGGTACATCAAGCGGTGCTAGATGATTTTGCAAATCCAGAAAATATGGATTTAACCGGCGATAGTTTAGATGGCCGCAGTTTAAAAGACTATGAAGTGTATTGCTGTGGCGCACCTGCGATGGTGGAAGTTGCACATGCCAGCTTTTTGAAAGAGGGTTTAGCTGAAGATGCCTTTTTTTCAGATGCATTCACTTATGCAAAGCCTGCAGGGAATACAAGTCCGAATGTTTAATAAGGGATGTTGGTAATCTGCCGTTGATTCTAGTTTTTTAATTAATAATTCTAGCCGATCCAAATTGGTCGGTCAGAATCCCGCTAAATCATCAGAAGCAATCAGCGCGGTTTCAGCAACGCTTCAAATTGTTCAATAGGTACCGGTTTACTAAACAGATACCCTTGAAACTGCGCGCAGCCTTTGCTGAGGAGAAGTTGTTGCTGTTCCTCTGTCTCTACCCCTTCCGCAATGACGTCTAGATCCAGGCTTTGTGCCATGGCAATGATGGTGCGCACAATGGCTCTATCGCTGCTATCGACGGTAATATCACGTACAAATGACTGATCAATTTTCAATTAGCTCAGCGGTAGTGTCTTAAGGTATTGCAGAGATGAATAGCCGGTGCCGAAATCGTCCAGCGAGAAGCGGATGCCAATTTCATTCAATGCGTTCATCGTGGCAATGGTTTCTTCGATATGTTCTAGCAATATAGTTTCTGTCAGCTCCAGCTTGAGCCGTAACGGGTTGATATCATAGCGTTGCACGGCAGATTGCACTTGAGCCACGAAGTACGCTTGGCGGAATTGCTTGGCACTGACGTTCACCGCCAGAATGAGGTCGCAAGTGAGAGTATTTGGTTGCCATGTTTTGAGTTGAGCACAAGCCGTCTCCAGCACCCATTGTCCGATGGGTAGAATCAAACCGGTTTCTTCTGCCAGGTGAATGAATTGTATGGGAGATATTAAGCCACGTTCAGGGTGTAGCCAGCGAATCAAGGCCTCTGCTCCCAATGGTTGACTCGAACGATCCACCTGAATTTGGTAATACAGATGGAATTGTTGCTGCTCAATGGCTTTACGTAATTCGTATTCAAGGTCTACACGGGAGCTAATGACGTCCTGCATCTGCAGGTCGAAAAAGCGCAGGGTGTTGCGACCCACCTTCTTGGCTTGAAACATGGCAATGTCCGCCTGTTTCAGCAATTCTTCTTGGGAATGATCATGATTGCTGAAAAAAGGCACACCAATGCTGCATGTGCTGTGGTATTCGTGTGCGGCTAACTGATAAGGCTGGCTGAGCGTAGCCAGGATTTTTTTGCCAATAGCTCCAGCTTGTGCAGCAGCTTCAATGACTTGCTCGCTCAGACCTTCCAGCATCACCACGAACTCATCACCGCCAAGACGGGCGATGGTGTCTTCTTCACCCAGGCAGATAGTAAGGCGATCGGCAGCCTGTTGCAGTAGCAAGTCGCCGACGTCATGACCCAGGGTGTCATTGAGTGTCTTGAAATGGTCAAGATCGAGAAACAGTAGTGCCCCACCCTTGCTACTACGCGTACTGGAAGCCAATGCATGTTTGAGTCGGTCCATGAAAAGCCATCGATTTGGGAGTTTCGTCAACTGGTCGTAGAACGCCAGACGTTCAATTTCAGAGGATTTTTGCGCCACTTTGCGGCGTAACATCCAGCCCCACAGAATTGCAATGAACAATAGCAGTGCGGCTCCGAGTAAAACATTACGCAAATACAGCGCATAGGGGAACACATCAAGCTGGCTGCCCATCCACTTGTTTTGTAGCGCTTGTTGCTCTTGCGCAGTGATTGCCGCAAAGCCACGTTGAACCAACGCTAGCTTTGCGGCATCTCCTTTGTGCACCGCTCAATGAAACTCACCGGTGTAAAGTAAAAAGGCTTTGTGGAAATTTTCTTCGGCTTGAGCGCGATAAATCAGGTAGTTGGCCGGCGGCTCATCAATACAGAAGACCCGAACTTTTTCGGCAATAGCGGCTTGAATCAGTGCTGAATAACTATCGAACGGCTGAAAGCTATGAATGCCAGCCGCTTGAAGTTTATTGATACAGGTATCGCCGCTCTTCACTCCCACCACAAAACCATGCAGAGATTTCAGGTCATGTATTCCGTTAATACTGATATGAGTGTAGATGGAGGCGGGTATCTGCGCGTAAGCTGGGGAAAAATCCAGTTTTTTTGACGTTCTTGCGTTTTGAAGATGGTGTCAATCACATCGGCTTTGCCTTCAGCCATCAACTGCTGCACCTTGAACCAGTCCACGGCGACCAGGTTAACCTTAACGCCGGTTTTTGCCTGCCAAAGCTTCCAGATGTCGACCAGGTAGCCGTCAAGAGTACCATCAGGATTGAGCTGTATATATGGCGGGTAATTGTCATCCATCACTACCGTCAGAGTGGATGGCGCAGTATTAGTGGAAGGTTGTGCTGCGACTGGTGAAATGCTGATATGCATCAGTACGATACAAATTATGTAACGTAGTGCTAATTTAAATTTCGTGGATTTAAGGTCGAACTTCATGAGAGAGAGTTATTGTATATATTTTTTAGAATTATGTGCTTAGAAAGATCGAAAACGAAAATTATCGAAGGGATGGTTCTCGGCACTAAGCGGCACGCAAGCTAGGCTTCAGCGCTCTCAATAACAAGATTGTTTAAGCGCTTGATCAATGATCGAATTAAATCACGTAATGTGTTTTAGCTTTATGGTTAAAAAAACTCCAAAATCAATCACAGGAGTTGGATATCCAATTAAAATAGCGACGTCGAAATACAGTAATCGAAAAAAACAGAGTAAACATCAGGATAAGCATGACTACAGCCAACATCAGCCTCAAAGTACCTTTCAATGAAAAAGACCAAGCCAAAGCCCTAGGTGCTCGTTGGAACGCGGAGTTAAAACAATGGTATGTACCGCAAGGGGTGGAGGCAGCACCGTTTGAAAAGTGGTTTACAAATACACTGACTCCCGCCGTCACTAAAAACACGGCAAAGGCAGTTACACAAACCGCTGCTCATGCTCAACCATCTGACGATGATATGGACGCGATCAATGCTAAATTGCGCGAGGCATATGAATTACGTGAGGTTGATGAGCTGTAACATTTATTCGCTTTTGAAGCGTGGCGCCATCTTACTTAAACGTAATGAATTTCAAGCAATCGGACACCCATTAAAAGTAGAAGGTCAGTATAATCTGCGCTTTTTTGAGCGTCTCCGCCATGTGGTTTAAAAACATCTTCATTTATCGCCTATCCACCGACTGCACTATTACTGCTGATAAGTTAAATGAAAAACTGGCACTCAAGCCACTGCAACCCTGTAGCGGTCTAGACAAGCAAAGCCGCGGTTGGGCTGCCTGCCATAGTGATAAGCTTGTGCATGGCACAAATCAACAAATCCTGTTTGCGCTGGGTGTAGAGCAAAAGTTATTACCAGCCACCATCATCAACCGGTTTGCGAAAGAGCATGTCGCTGACATTGAAGCGCAACAAGGCTACAAAGTTGGCCGCAAAGAGATGAAGGAAATAAAGGAGGCGATTACTGAAGAATTACTGCCTCGAGCCTTTGCACTTCAGCGCAAAACCTTTGCCTGGCTGGACCCGATTAACGGTCGTCTAATCATAGAGGCAGCTTCTTCAACTAAAGCTGAAGAGTTCCTGGAGCAACTGAATAAGACGCTGGACGACCTGCCAGTTAAGCAGTTACACACCACCATTTCACCTGTTGCTGCAATGACGGACTGGCTTGCCGGGAATAATGCTCCAGCAGGTTTCACAATAGACCGCGAACTTGAGCTGCGAGCAACAGGGGAAAGCAAGGCAACGATTCGTTATGCCAATCATGCTTTGGAAGGTGAAGAAATCCTGGCCCATATCGCATCAGGCAAACGTGTCACCCGTTTAGGAATGACCTGGAACGATAGGATTTCATTCGTTCTAACCGAGCAGCTGCAAATCAAGAAACTCGAATTTCTGGATATCATCAAAGAAGAATCAACAACACTGGCCGATAACGCTGACGAGATGTTTGAACTGGATTTCACGCTAATGACCGGGGAGCTCGCAAGAATGCTGGCTGACCTGACAGAAGCGCTCGGTGGCGTAGTATTAAGCAGTCATTGATTGGGAGCTGTGCAGGGAGCTTATGATGAGATCATCCTTAAGCCCCCTTGTACTAGCTCAGCTTTTCCGCAGATTAAAACTCTTCCCAATCACCGTCACCCGTACCGGTCGCGACTAGCATCTTTGCTGACGCTGGTTTTGAGGCTGGTGCTGACAGCTTCTTCGGTGATGCTAGCCTTGCTACTGGGCGACTTGTTGCTTTGCTGGCTGAAAATGATGCATTACTACTACCCAGCTTAAACACACTAATCACCTCAGTTAAGGCATTGGCCTGATCCACCAGCGACTCAGCCGCTGCTGCGGCCTCTTCTACCAAGGCCGCATTCTGCTGGGTGGTTTCATCCATGCTGGTCACTGCGGTGTTGACCTGATCAATGCCGGTGCTTTGTTCTACCGAGGCCGCGGCAATTTCACTGATGATGTCAGCGACACGTTTGACCGAACTCACCACTTCTTCCATGGTCCTGCCGGCGTTTTCAACCTGTTTGGTCCCTTCAGAGGTCTTGTTCACGGAGTCGCTAATGAGCTCCTTGATCTCTTTGGCCGCACTGGCTGAGCGTTGCGCCAGGTTGCGCACCTCGCCGGCCACCACGGCAAAACCACGGCCTTGTTCGCCGGCCCGGGCCGCTTCTACCGCGGCATTGAGCGCGAGGATATTGGTCTGGAAGGCGATACCGTCAATCACACTGATAATATCTTCAATCTTCTTGGCACTGGCGTTGATGGCGCTCATGGTGCTGACGACTTCGGCCACGACTTCACCGCCTTTGACTGCTACACCTGAAGCGGTGAGTGCCAGTTGATTGGCTTGTTTGGCGTTTTCTGCATTTTGTTTCACGGTCGAGGCCAGTTCTTCCATGCTGGCGGCGGTTTCTTCCAGACTGGAGGCTTGCTGTTCGGTACGGGACGATAGATCGCTGTTGCCGGAGGAGATTTCACCGGCAGCGGTGTTGATGGTTTCTACCGCTTCCTTGACGGCAATAATCGGTGCAACGATGGTTTCCAGGGTGGCATTGACGCCTTCGACCACTTTACGGAAATCACCCTGATGCTGCGTTGCATCAGCGCGGACGGTGATCCGTCCTTCGCTTGCCGCTTCGGCTAACATATTGGCATCGCTCACCAGGGTGTTGACGGCATCAACGCACTGGTTAAGGTTGATTTTTATCGTGTTGAAATCACCGAAATAGTTATCGGTAATCTTGACGGGAATATCACCCTTGGAAATACGTTCAACGTATTCGGCAGCAACATTGAGTGGGCCGATTACCGAATCCAGTGTGGCATTGACGCCTTCGACCACTTTGCGATAATCGCCCCAATGTTTGGTAGCATCGGCACGGGTGGATAACTTGCCTTCTGCCGTAGCCTTTGCCAGCATGTCGGTATCTGCTACTAGTGTGTTAAGCGCGTGTACACAAGAATTCAGATTGTCTTTAATAATATTGAAGTCGCCATTGTAATTATCTTTAATTGCCGGCGGGATAATCCCGTTAGCAAACTTATCCACATAATCAGCGGCAACATTTAATGGACCAATAACGGCATCAAGACAGTTATTGACGCCTACTATCACCTTGCGGAAGTCGCCTTGATATTTACTCGCGTCAGCAC
Organism: Methylotenera sp. UBA6020; assembly: GCA_002429455.1. Lineage (GTDB taxonomy): Bacteria > Pseudomonadota > Gammaproteobacteria > Burkholderiales > Methylophilaceae > Methylotenera. Next base: position 23,640 of record DIZU01000050.1, read on the forward strand.
GAATAGCAAGGCGGCCCTCAAGGGCGGCCTGTTCAAGATTACTGGTTTCTGCCACCATGCTGTTGACGGCATCAATACATTGGTTAAGGTTGCTCTTGATGGTGTTGAAGTCACCGTTGTAGGTATCGGTAATCTTGGCGGGAATGTCGCCTTTAGAGATACGGTCGACATAATTGGCAGCGACATTGAGTGGGCCAATCACCGAATCCAGGGTGGCGTTAACGCCTTCGACCACTTTACGGAAGTCACCCTGGTGTTGAGTGGTATCAGCACGTGTGGCAAGACGCCCAGATACCGCGGCCTGAGAGAGCATCGCCGCATCAGCAATCAATAGTTTGATGTTGCTCTGCAAGGCACTCATGGCCGCCATGGCGCTACTACGGTCATTAGCTACCAGCGGGATGATAAAATTAACATCACCCGCAGCAATACGGGTGGCTGCTTCATTGATTGCGCTTGGTTCGCCACCCAAGGCTCTGGACATGGAACGGCCCATGGCAAACCCGAGCCAGATTAGAATGGCTACGGCTCCGCCCAGGGCGCTGAACGAGATCAGACGTGTGTTTTCATAGCGAGAAACAGAGGCTTGGTATTCGGCATCCGCAGCATCGAGTTGTATTTTTTTCAGTGCGTCCATGTCAATGCTAGCAGCAGCATAAAGTGCGCTTGCCTCCGCCGTATACCTTTTTGCTGCTACATAATTGTTTAACCGCAATACAATTACCGCGGGCTTCAATACTACATTCACGTACATGCCGCGGCTTTTAACGAATTTATCAGCCAGGATTTTTTCTTCCGGCGATAGGTTGGTTGCCATGTAACTCTTCCACAACCCGCCAATAATCTCTATGTTATGTTCGATAGCATTTGCTGACTTGGTAGTAAGTTCCGGATCCATGACAATCACCGCTTCCTTACCGTCGGTATTAATAGCCACTTCACTGAGCGCATTCTTCAACAGCACTTGGTTATCCACCATGATGCTGGAAATCTTACCTAAAACGCCTAATGGCACCATACTGTCTTCATAAACGGATTTAAAACTGTCTTTTGAAGCGGATAGACCGTAAAGCCCCAACCCTACCAGCGCTACCGCCACTAGAACCGCCAATCCAATAATGCCCATCAAGCGTTGACTTACACTAAGTGCTTTCATCTATTATTCTTTCAGTTAGAAGTTTGTTTTTATCATTGTTGTCGTGAGTGAACGGCTTAATGCACTGCCACACTATCAATCAACGCCATCTCTTGGCTGCTCATCAGTTGCTCAATATCCACAAGAATCAGCATTTGTGATTCCATCGTGGCTAAACCAACGATGTATTTAGTATCAATGCTGGTCACTAAATCCGGCACAGCACGAATTTGCTCATCTTTTAAAGCCATGACATCTGAGACACCATCCACCACGATACCTGCCACGCGCCCATTGAGGTTCAGGATAATCACTACCGTGAATTCGTTGTATTCCACCTTGCCGAGATGAAACTTGATGCGTAGATCCACAATCGGCACTATCTTGCCGCGCAAATTCACTACACCCTTGATGAACTCCGGCGTGTTGGCGATTTGTGTGACTGCATCGTAACCGCGAATCTCTTGTACTTTTAAAATCTCCAGACCGTATTCTTCAGCACCTAAGACAAAAGTGAGGTACTCACCCGCTGCACTGTTTGCTTTTGTATTGGTCGTATTGACCGCCGCTTCTTTATTCATACTCATCGTGTCGGTATCTTTCATCTATAACTAAAATTACAGCCATCTAGTGATGGTTAATATCATGTCGTAATTAGCTGTTTTCACTCACTATGCTGTAGAGGCTATTTGTCAGCTTGGAATATGACATGAACTTAATATCGGTCAGTTTTTTAGAAACTTGAGCTAGGGCAAATGACTGCTATTGCCAGTGTACTCAGGTGGCGCGACTAGATGAGTATTAACCATCTGGAGTTGGCCGAACTGAACCATTCATGCCAAAGCAATTCCGCATGAATGGAAATGGTGTTTATTTAATGTACTTAAACTAAAATCCTTGTTTATTTTTTTCCGAGGCAATGGTTTCAATAAGCGCTTCGAGATTGGCATCGTGGATTAGCTCATGTGCACGTTTTGTTGCGGCTTCCGCTTTTTCAAAGTCACCATCGGCTAGTGCGTGCAAACCTTCCAGCAAGGCTTCGTTGCTCGCTTTTAAGCGTTGCGACTCTTTCTTACTACGCCTGTTAGCGGGTAATCGGCGTAAAAAATGCACGAATCTTAAGCAGTAGTGCAGACTCAAAAAGCCCAATACGATTAAAATCAGTAAAAAATTGAATGAAAATTGCAAGCGGTAGGGCGAGCGCACAATCAGCACATAACCTTGATTATTGCTTGCCAGCCATACCACGCTCACCAGCAGTAAAAACATTAATAACCACCAAAATAGTTTGCGTTTCATCATGTATTAATCACCGCAATTAACCCCAGTATCCTAATCACTTTTTTCAAGACTCAGTTTGTAGCGACTCACCGCCGCAAGGCTTTCGGTAAGTTGTGGCAACTCAATGCCGACATTATTGCTAGATAATTTTTTAAGCATATTGAAGGCTTTAATCGTATTTGGATGCTTGGTATCAAAATATTGATTCAGCCAACCATTCACGGTTTTTATATCAGCGTTATAGGCCACCTCGTCATGTTGTAATAAGGCAATGCGGGCGGTGAGCAGGCGCAACTTTAAATTTTCGCGTAGATAGAAAGCATGGTCTGCCGAGAGTAGCGGCGGCTCTGGCTTATCAATGCGTTCTACCGTCACTAAATTTTTAATATCGCTCCAGACAGAAAAGCCAAACTTTTGCAAAGCGTTCAGTTGTGCGGTTTGGGCTGCAGTTTGTTTCGCTGCTGCCAAGTTCAAGGTGGGCTGACGTTCGCTGATTAAGGGTAATGTCGCGCATAAATCTGCCAGGCTTTCTAGTTGTGCACTCATGCTGGTGACATCTACTTGTGGGAATCTGCGCAAGTTTTCAATCTCTAAAGCGAGTGTTTCACGTAGTTGTGTGGCGCGCGGCAATGCTAACGGTTGCAAGCGTTTATCGGCCGCTTGCAGTGCCAGTAATGCAGATTTTATATTGCCGGCAAGTTGTAATTGTTGGTTGGCCATGGTTAGCAGTTGCTCAACTTCAGCTACGGCAGTTGCTTCGCGATTTTCTGCAAGTTGGTCATAGAGTGTTTGCAGTACTTCTTGTTGGTCGCGCGACTCGGCTAATTTTTGCTCCAAAATCACTGTGCGCGCATTCGCCTGCGTACTACGCTCCTCTGCCTGCTTGGCTAACGCCAGACTTTGTTGGTTGAGCGCTTGATATTCATCTAATTTAAGGCTGAGTGATTTTTCTATCTCATTAAACCTTTGGCGCGTGTTTAGCCACTGCCATGCAAGTGTGAAAAGTGCTAATACCACCAGTACTAAAGCGGTTTTGGCAAAGAGTGAGGGCTTACGTACGGGCGCCTGTATTGTTGAAATTTGTTCGTTGCTCATGGTTTAGATAAAGCTTGTTGTAGGCAAGCCAGCATCGCCTCATCACCCGGTGCGTCGGCAATCGTCACGTGGAGGCCGATTGCCTCTGCCTCTTCAGCAATCCGAGCATGATTGACGCAAAGTTGCATATTGCGCAGCCAGTGGTCGCTACCATTGTGTGTCATTTCCAGCAGATGGCGCATCGCCTCAGAACTTGTGACCACTATCGCATGACATTGTTGATTGCGCCAGAGTTGTTCCAATAGCATGCAGTCGTTTTGAGGATTAATCCGTTGGTAGCATTCGGCAAAAGTCACTTGCGCTCCGCGTGCCTTGAGTGTGTCGGCTAATACATCACGCCCACCTGTCCCGCGAAAAAGCATCACTCGTTTGCCTTGCATGGCTTGCATTTCCGGCAAGCTTAATAGCGATTCACTATCAAATCTATGTTGAGGAATCAGCACGTATGGCACACCCATTTGCCGCAACTCATCGGCGGTCACCGGACCAATGGCGGCGAAAGCCAGTTGTGGGGGTAACTGGCGAAACTGAGTTAATACACGTGGCATGCCGTTTTGCACGGCGTTGCTACTGATAAAAATAGCCCAATCGCAAGTTGCCAACCTCTTAATGGTGTTATCGAACGAACTATAATCTTGCAATGGCACAATATCTATCAGTGGAAAGCTGATAGGCTTGCCGCCGTTGGCACGAATTAACGTACTTAACTTAGTCGCTTGTGCAACCGGTCGTGTGATTGCAATGCCTAGGCCATTGAGTGTGGTGTTCATATTTAGCAGTAGGTGACTTGTAGGATCTGCATGAGTGAGTGTTAGTCCAGCAACGCTAAAATCTTATCCGCACCTTGAGCTCGTAATTGGTCTGCCAGTGCTTTACCCAAAGCTTCGGCATCGTGTCTGCTGCCACTCGCGGTTTCCACTAACATGTGCTTGCCATCCACGCTGGCAACAAAACCCGTGATGCGGATATTCTCGCCTTCACAAGTCGCATAAGCGCCTAACGGCACAGTACAACTACCCGCAAGCGCACGGCTCATGCCACGCTCTGCTTCAACGCAGACTTGCGTGTCAGCATGGTTGAGTGGTGCCAGCACTGCCAGTAAGTCTGTGCGATTTGCATTGATTTCAATACCTAAAGCGCCTTGTCCTACGGCTGGAATACTGTGTTCCGGCGCAATCACATTACGAATGCGTGCGTTAAGACCCAGCCGAATTAAACCTGCGGCAGCAAGAATAATCGCGGCATATTGCCCTTCATCTAATTTGCGTAACCGCGTTTGTAAATTGCCGCGCAAGGATTCGATTTTTAAGTGTGGCAAACGTGCTTGTAGCTGACTTTGACGGCGCAAACTTGAAGTGCCGACGATACTGCCAGCGGGTAAGTCTTCTAGCGAGGCAAAATCGTTGGAAACAAAGGCATCGCGCGGGTCTTCTCTTTCGCCAGTGGCCGCCATCATAAAGCCTTCCGGCAAGTTCATCGGTACATCTTTCATGCTATGCACGGCTAAATCTGCACGGCCATCTGCCAAGGCCATTTCTAATTCTTTCACAAACAAACCTTTGCCGCCGACCTTGGCTAACGGCGTATCCAAAATTTGGTCGCCGGTGGTGGTCATGCCCAAAATTTCTACCGTTGTTTCTGGGTAAAGGGCTTGTAAACGGCTTTGAATATGCAGCGCTTGCCACATGGCCAGTGGGCTTTCGCGTGAGGCGATAACCAGTTTGTTGGGTGCTTTGACGGATGTGTTATTCATGAGCTATATAAGAAATTCGATTGAGTATTGCAATTAAGATTATTTAATTTTAACACAAGCGGCTATATGCCTTTAACTCGCACGAATCAAGTGTTGCTGACGGCGGCTGACAGCAATGGTTTCAGGTACGTCTTTCAATAAGGCCACCCACTGCGTTTCGCAATTTTGACCATTTTCGACGCTGCGTTTCTCGTAGCCTAGAATGTATGCGTTTGCGACTAAACAGTTACGATGCAAGCGTATAAAGATGTTGCTGAACTCCTGTTCCAGATGGGTCAGTGATTCTTCTATCAGGTATTCGCGTTCGGCGGTGCGCACGGTGATGTATTTAAGCTCGGCGCGTAAATAAATCACCTCATTAATTGGCACCAATAAAATACGGCCACGCTCGCTGATGCTGACATGCGTTCTTTGTGGCATGAGTGGTGCCAGTGCGGCAAGCTGACTAGGCAATAACGCGCGTGCTTTGTTAATGGCAGTTTGCAGGCGTTCAAAGCGGATGGGTTTTAATAGATAATCCACTGCATTTATATCAAAGGCTTGCATGGCATAACTGTCGAACGCGGTGGTAAAAATGATGGCCGGTGGTTTGGTCATTTTTTGTAAATGCTGGGCCGCTTCAATGCCATCCATACTCGGCATGCGAATATCCAATAACACGATATCCGGCTGGTGATCATTGGCTAAATCGAGCGCATCTTTACCGTTTTTTGCGTCCGCGACAATGTCAATATAGCTCATGTCGGCCAATAGCTCACGCAGTCGGTTGCGAGCGGGAGCTTCGTCATCGGCGATTAAAAGTTTCAGTGTAGCGCTGATCATTTATTATTCATTTGGTCGTATGGGGCAAGGTAATATGCACTTGATATTCGCCATCGGCTTGCTTACTTTTTAATGACGCTTCAAGGTCAAAATGTAGCGTTAAACGCTCTTTAATGTTTTTAAGTGCCATTTTGTTGCCGCTGAGGTGATTTTTTTGTCCGCTGTAAGGATTTTTTAATACCAAATGTACTTCATTACGTTTGGTGTAGATTTGAATGGTAATGGTGCCACCAGCCGCCAACGGCTCAATGCCGTGATACACCGCATTTTCCAGTAATGGCTGCAATACCAAGGGCGGTATAAGCGCATCGGGTGGCATATCGTCAATTTGCCATTGAATGATGAGCCGCTCGTCTAGCCGCAGTTTTTCAAGCGCTAAATATTGGCGGCATAAAGCAATTTCCTGCGCCAGCGGCACTAAATCACGGTTATCCGCCATGAGTACACGAAACAAATCGGCCATATCTTCTAAAGCGGTTTCAGCTTGCTTGGGCTGGCTGCGAATCAGCGATAACACGGCATTGATACTGTTAAACAAAAAGTGTGGGCGAATGCGAGCCTGCAAGGCTTGCAACCTTGCTTCAACCACCGCAGGTGAATAGGCGCGCTGCAGCAAGTTAAAATAATAAAAAATGATTATGCTGATGATAGAGACGAACAGCAGTGTACGCATACGCGCTTGGAGATTATCAAAATCATTAAATATCAATAATTGTGAAATCAGGCCATGCACGCTACTGCAGGTGAACAAAATGATCAGCATCATCGCTAATACGCCTTGCCAGTAGCGTAATTTGATGAGCAACGGGTGACTGATGTATAACAGCAATAGGCTTAACAACAGCATGGGCTGTGCAACCGCAGAAATGGCGGTAATCAGCGTGGAAAACTCACTAAAACTATTACTCAGCACCATCGCAACCAACGCTAGCGCGGCATTGACGATCACCAATATGCGTAAGTTAACGCCTAAATTACGCATATTGGGTAAGCGGCTAGACTGTCTCATGGTTATTTGAATGCTCATGGTTAACTTTTAAGCGCATGGCTAGTTTTTGCGGTTAGTTGCATCGTAGCATTTGTGTTTTGCATTATACTAATCGTATAAGTATATTATTATTAAACAATATTTTTAATATTAGACTAAAAATAGTCCAAACTTAAATGTAGCGTAAGCCCAAAATAGCTT
>DIZU01000116.1 GCA_002429455.1 Methylotenera sp. UBA6020
CCAAAATACCAAAGTGCTGGGTATCGATGTTAAAAATGGCAAAGTTTGAGGTGTTAACACCAATAACGGTTATATCGAAACCAAGCAGGTGTTATCTGCAGTGGCTGGTTTTACGCCGCGCATCACTGAAATGGTCGACCTTGAAACGCCTATCGTTATTCACCCATTGCAGGCCTGCGTGACTGAGCCCATGAAGCCATGGCTGGATACTATATTGGTGTCTGGCAGCCTGCATGTGTATGTGAGTCAGTCTTCTCGTGGTGAGCTGGTAATGGGTTCATCGTTAGACCCTTACGAAGTCCATTCTACGCGGTCAACGCTCGATTTCGTGGAAGGGCTCACTTCACACATGCTTGATATGTTCCCTTTCTTATCCAACGTAAAAGTGGTGCGTCAATGGGCCGGTATGGCAGACATGACGCCAGATTTTGCACCGATCATGGGTAAAACGCCGATTGAAGGCTTCTACCTTGATGCAGGTTGGGGTACATGGGGCTTCAAGGCCACGCCGATTAGTGGCAAAACCATGGCGCAAACTATTGCAAATGATAGCGCACCAGATCTTATTCACTCCTTCCGTTTATCACGTTTTGAAGATTACGAATTAACCGGGGAAAAAGGCGCTGCCTCAGTCGGGCATTAACGCCAGGTCACTATCGATAAGAATATGTAAGAGGAATAAATAAAATGAAACTTCTCACCTGTCCCATGAATGGAACAAGACCACTGAGCGAATTTATTTTCGGTGGCGAACTTCGGGAGGCTCCCGATCAAAAAACCTGCACCGATGCAGAATGGGCTGCCTATGTGCATAACCGCCATGGCGCACCTGGCGATAAAAAAGAATGGTGGTATCACTCACCAAGCGGCACTTGGTTCATTGCTGAGCGCAATACGCTCACAGATAAAGTAACCCGTACCTATCTTTTTGGACAGAAAAACCTAGGCGAAGAAAATGTAGTTGAGGAGGAAAGCAAATGAGTCTTCGTACACCAAAGCAAGCCGGCGAATGGATTAACCGCAATAAAAAAATCAGCTTCAGTTTTGAAGGCGAAGCGTTTTCAGCATTTGAAGGCGACACTATCAGCAGCGCACTGTGGGCAGCCGAGCAAAAAGTGTTGGGACGTAGCTTTAAATATCACCGCCCACGTGGGGTGCTGAGCTTGGCTAACCATGATGTCAACGTAATGTTGACCGATGGCATGGACACGAATATGCGCGGTGATGTGGTTGAAATTAAAGACGGTATGTCACTGTATGAGGTCAATACGAGCGGTGGCGTAAAAAAAGATAAAAATAGTTATATTGATTCTATTTCACCGTTACTGCCAGTCGGTTTTTACTACAAAGCCTTTCACACCCCGCGTCGTTTATTCCCATTCTGGGAGGGCGTGATTCGTAGGGCAGCTGGGTTAGGCATTGTTAACTTCAATTATCCACGCATTCTTAAACGTAAGCAGCATTCACATTGCGACTTGCTCGTAGTCGGCGCAGGCCCAACAGGCTTAAGCGCGGCTTATGTGGCTGCCAAAGCCGGGCTGGAAGTCACGCTGATTGATGAAAACCGCCATGCCGGTGGTAGCCTCGGTTACAACCGCGCAGGTGATGAAGCTGCTGTTGCTCAACTGGATGACTTGCTGAGCAAGGTCGCTAGTCAACCTAATATTACAGTACGCACTGGCGCATATGCTGCTGGATACTACCCAGACCATCTGATTCCAATCGTGGAAGCTGGCGGTATCACCAAGGTGCGCGCTAAAACGGTTATTGTTGCTAGTGGTGCGTTTGAACAACCACCGGTGTTCAGATATAACGACTTACCAGGCGTCATGCTTGGTTCGGCAGCGCAGCGCCTGATTTACCGTTACGGTGTCAGGCCCTTCAGCAATGGCATCGTGGTTACCGCCAATGATTACGGTTACCGCGTAGCCATTGATCTGCTCGAAGCCGGCACTAAAGTTGCCGCAGTGGTTGACTTGCGTCCAGGTGCTAACGGAGGCGCGCAAGCCGCCGAACTTACGCATCGGGGCATCAAAATATACGCAGGGCATTGTGTGTATGAAGCCTTGGCTTCATCAGGCAAATCAGGTGTACGTGGCGCGGTGATTTGCGCTTATGACGACAAAGAAAATGTCGCATTGACGGATAACAAATTCACGCTGGAATGTGACGGCATTGCCATGAGCGCGGGTTGGGCGCCAGCCGGAGCATTGTTGTACCAAGCTGGTACAGGAATGCAATTTGATTATGGTGTAGAGCAGTTTGTACCAAACCGCTTGCCGGAAGGTCTATTTGCTGCGGGTAAAGTCAATGGTATTTTTGATCTTGACCAGCGTATGCGCGATGGTGCACGTGCAGCCAACGATGCGCTTAGTTACTTAGGTCTGCAAGCCCCACATAATAGTATTGAACAACACGTAGGTAATTCACCAAGCCATGCGTACCCGATGGTGCCGCATCCTAAGGGCAAGAATTTTGTAGACTTTGATGAAGATATACAAATCAAAGACTTTGTGAATGCTGCCAAAGAGGGTTTTGACAATATTGAATTGATGAAGCGGTTTACCACGGTCGGCATGGGCCCAAGTCAAGGCAAGCATTCCAATATGAATGCAATCCGTATCCTGGCAAAAATCCGTGGATTACCCGTTGAAAAGATTGGTACGACGACATCAAGACCATTCTTTCATCCGACGCCAATTGGGCATTTAGGTGGACGTGGTTTTCATTCGCATCGTTTGACTTCGTTACATGACTGGCATCAAGCCAATGGCGCAGTATTTACGGATGTTGGTGCATGGAAAAGAGCCGCTTACTACCCAACGACAGGTCAAACAAAAGAAGATGCAATTCAGCGTGAAGCGCTGGCCGTGCGTAAAACCGCGGGCATCATTGACAGCAGTTCTTTCGGCAAAATAGAAGTACACGGCGCAGATGCCGCTTTGTTCCTGGAGCGTTTCTTTACCGGTAGTTTTGCGGACCAAAGCGTAGGCAGCTGCCGATATGCCATGCTGTTGGATGAGTCTGGCGTGGTGGTTGACGATGGTATTGCCAGTCGGTTAGCCGAAGACCTGTTCTATATTTCAATGGGCACCTCTAACGCCGCCGCGGTCTATCGTGAAATGCAACGTGCGCAGCAAGAGTGGCAGCTGACGATTGGCTTAGTCAATGTAACCGGGGCTTATGGCGCCATCAACTTGGCAGGACCCTCTGCGCGTGAGATTTTATCCAGCCTGACTGATGTTGATCTCGCTTATGAAGCATTCCCGAATAGCAGCGTACGTGAAGGCATTGTGGCTGGTGTTCAGGCCAGAATAATCCGAGTGACGTTTGTGTCAGATATGGCTTATGAGTTGCACGTACCTATGGCACAGGTGCCGCATGTTTGGAATGCGCTGATGAGCACAGGTAAAAAACATGGCTTGCGTCCTTTCGGTACCGATACACAACGCTTGTTACGCCTTGAAATGGGCAACCATATGCCGGGTATTGATACTGATGGCTTGACCAATCCTTTTGAAATTTGCGCTGAATGGGCAATAAAAATGAGCAAACCTTATTTTATTGGCCAAAGAAGCCTGACTATTCTGGAAAAACGACCATTAAGGAAGCAATTAGTCTCCTTTGTCTTGGCGACCAATTTTAATGGCGAAATGCCGATGGATTGTAATCTGGTGATAGACGGCGGTGAAATTATCGGGCGCGTTACTAGTATTGGTTACAGCAAATTCATAGACCGATGCATAGGTTTTGCCTATGTAACGCCATCTAAAAAAGAGGTAGGTTCGGAGTTTCAAATACGTACCGATGGCGGCTCTTTAGTGACGGCCACCGTTGTTAAAGCCCCATTTCTCAAGAATCAAAAAGGAGCTTGATATGCAAGCGCTTGATATAAAAACAATCGTTCCGATTTCACCTGTTGCGCATGCGCAGCCTAGAGATTCTGCTAAATGGGATGTTGTAAACAACATGGAAATAGCCGTTGAGTTTGCGAATGCAGACATCGAGCAGGCTAGGAAAAAAGTGTTAGGTGTGACTGACGTAAGTTGTTTTGAGCGTTATGGAGTCAAGGGGCCACAAGCCTCCCAATGGCTTGCCGATCATGAATTGGCAATCCCTTCAAACCCTAACTCTTGGACACGTTGCGATCAGAAGACACTTGTATTGAGATTAGGCTCAAGTGAGTTTTTGGTTGAGGATCAACTGGGTGGCTTAGCCAGTAAAAAGCTAGCCAATAATACTTCTCGAATCGCTGGTGTTTATAAAGTGCCACGTGCTGATGCGGCTTTTATTTTAAGCGGTAGAGAAGTGCTCAATTTATTTTCCGAATTGTGCTCGCTTGATTTACGTGCCACATCACTATTGGCTAACGATGTGATTATGACGCAAGTGGCCGGAGTGTCAGCAATAGTACTCCGCCAAACCATAAACGGAGAGCCGGTTTACCGTCTTTGGTGTGATGGTACCTACGGGCCATACATGTGGGAAGTTTTAATAGAAATTGCTACTGAATTAGGTGGCGGGGCAGTTGGGCTTGCTAGTTATCAAAACTAGAGCTACTAAACGGTACAGATAACTTATTAACAATTCGGATATTTAGATTTTCAGGAGAAGTAAATGAAAACGTTAGATGAAGCAAAAAAGTTTCTAAAGGACAATAACGTTAAATACGTTTTGGCTCAGTTTGTTGATATACATGGCGTAGCCAAAGTCAAATCAGTGCCTGCTGAACATATCGGCAGCATACTTAAAGGCGGTGCCGGTTTCGCAGGCGGTGCAATTTGGGGTATGGGTATTGCACCAAACGGCCCGGATTACATGGCTGTAGGCGACTTATCAACCTTAACTTTGATGCCTTGGCAGCCAGGCTATGCACGCATTATTTGCGATGGCCATGTGAACGAAAAACCGTACGGTCACGATTCTCGTGTAGTACTTAAAGCGCAAACTGATCGCCTCGCTAAAAATGGCTGGATTCTTTATACAGGCTTAGAGCCAGAGTTTTCTTTACTGCGTAAAGATGAAAAAGGCGGTATTCATCCGCATGACGTGACTGACACGTTACCAAAACCTTGTTATGACTATAAGAGCTGCTCTCTTATACACATCTGACGC
>DIZU01000222.1:0-3946 GCA_002429455.1 Methylotenera sp. UBA6020
ACAAGACATAGGGTGCGAGCCACACCTGAAGAAAAGGTTAAGTTGAAAACTCGTGCTGCGGATTTTGGTATTTCTATGGGTGAACTTTGCCGACAAACACTTTTCGGTGTCGTAGTTAAATCTAAAACTGATCAGAATGCTACCAACGAACTTGCAGAAACTCGCGCCGACTTAGGGAGACTGGGTGGCTTGTTAAAAGGGTGGTTGTCGGGCTCTTTTTTGCAAGCTTCACCACAGTCACAAACGCATTCTGATGTTGTTATACTCTTGCGCCAAATTGAAGCAGCACAAAAAGAAGTTTTAGCAGCGGTTAAGAAACTGATGGACAAACCATGATCTCGAAGCGCATTGCTGGTCGTAAAGATGGAAAATCGTCGGCTACCAATGCGCTACGATACGGTGAAGGGTTAACCACAGACCGTGAGACGGGTCTGATCTTGGATAAGTCACACCGCACTAGATTGGGTAACTTCGGTCTGGTTGATGATGGTGTATATGAGGGGCATAACATCTCAGAAATGTCCGATCTCATCAATATGGCCGCATTTGAAATGCAAGCGAATTGCGAACTTAATACGCGAGTTGGTGTTGACAAGAAACTGGCTCATTTTGTTGTTTCGTACAATCAAGTCAAACCCAGCGAAGCTGTTTTGCGTGATACAGAAGATTCAATGCTTTCTGCAATGGTGCTAGATGAAAACCACTTTGCTACTTTTTTGCATAACGACAATGGTTATTGGCATTTACATATTTTTGTAAGCCGAATCGAAAAGGGAAGTTTACATAGAGGTAATGCTCTATGGCACGATCAAATCAATCGTGACAAAGTTTGCCGTGAAGTTGAAATTCGTCATAACTTGCCGCGTGATAATGGTTTACATAAAGTTGATGATTTAGGACAGCTTGTGGAAATTCCACGAGAAGAGCGAAGGGCGAAGCGAGACTCTAAACCATTAGATGTGAGCGACCGTGCCAGAACTACAGAAACTTACTCCGGTGAAAAAATCATTCCAAACTTGGGCGAATGAAATCAGGATCGGTGACCGGTTGCAACACGCTAAAAGTTGGCAAGACTTACATGCGGCTGCAACTGCTTATGGGTGCGAGGTAAAGTCGAAGGGCGCTGGTTATATCATTATTCCAGTCGGAGAGAAGGGCGGTATTCAGTTATCCAAGATTGGTTTAAAGAACTTACCTGCGAAATTCGGTGCATTCCAAAATGCAGAACCTGGACAACAGGTGCAGCCAGAAACTGCTTATAAGCCCGCACCAACTCAAGCGAAGGCTGCAAGCCATTATGATCAATGGAGTGTAGCAAAAGATATTTTCAAACCCATCAAAACAGCTCAGATTAACGAGCAACGCGAGTTGCATAAGCGGATCCGCAAAGATCTCCAGGCGCAACATAAAGCTGATTTGGAAAAAATCCGAGCAGGCACAAAAGGGCAAGCGCGATTTGTCGCTGTGTCAGTCACCAAAATGGAACATGCTATTGCACTGGCCGCTCTTGCGGATCAACTTGCACATCATCGCCAAGCCTTACATAAGCAGTTGGCAGAACAAGGGCCAGGCAACACCTTTCGCGATTACTTAGTTAAAGAAGCGACCAATGGTGACGAACAAGCGCTTGCACTCGCTCAAAAGTATGGGGCACAGGATGCTACGAAAGTTGCTCGCCAGCATGAAGCTGATCATCTTCAAATTGTGGCCGCTGTAACTGGGTACGAGAATAAGTCAGCACAGCGTACACGCCTCAACTTTACCCACCGTGTCGAGCGGAATGGGACGGTTATTTTTGATCTTGGGCGTGGACGGGTGCTGACCGATAGCGCTATATCTAGGCAGGTGCAGCTTAATAATATGGCAGCAAACAGCCCTGAAGCGATTTCAACTGCATTGCAGTTTGCCTCTGCGAGATTCGGCAGAATGCTCACGTTATATGGTACCCCAAGAATTCCAGCGTTTGGCGGTTGAAACCGCTGTAAATAAAGGGCTAGGGGTCAAGTTCGCAGATCCCATCCTAGACGCTTACCGCGAAAAACTTTTACTGGATAAGCAGCAAATTGCATCCAACCATAGAAAACAACAATCATTAACATACGGCCAAATAGCCAAAGGAGTAAACCATGTCCTCAGAACAAGCTTCGATCGCGGAATCCCTCCCAACCATATCCTTCACGCTAATGAATTTAGACGTAGACAAGCGGCCAAAGGAAGCGGTAGCCTGCATGAACTGCCCAATGGCGGTTTGGATGCTCAACGGGACGTCGGTGGAATGTTACTGCAGAGTCCTTTACAAGAACACGTGGGAATCGAACAATCCTGGCAAGATCAAGATGTGCGACGCCCCAGAGCAGGCGAGACAGGCAGCCGAAGAAACCTTGGTACAGCAGATAGCCAACCTTCCAGAACCACAAATTCTGAATATGTCGACCTCACACCTGTCAGTAGCACCGGAGCAAACGCAGGAATCGTTCGGTCTGGCGATAGCGGTGTTGGACGGCCCCCTAGTGAAGAGAGCGAGCGCAGCGGACTTCATGCCAGATCTGGGGTAACTGGATCATCCATTAACACTAGGCGCGAAGTGACAACTGCTGCAGAGCATCCAGTGCAAGTCATCGAGACTGTCACTGATCCGCTTCAAGACTGGAAGGATGTAAATCCAGATATGAAGCAAACCGACTTACTAGAAGGTGAAGGCAAAGTTATACACGTCTTACCTGATGGTCGCTGGATCCAAAATAAAGGACGTGGGAATTTTGCAGTACAGCCAAGCAGCCTACATATTCAACTGGAGATTGGTAACAATGTAATTGTTGGCAAGAATGGAAGTGTTGAGTTGTTATCAGATAAATCTAAACTTGGCCGTTAATATTCACTTGTATTACATATAACCAACTTAAGGCATTAATAATTTTTAGCAGTTTTTAGGAGTAGCATAAATGGCAATAACAAAATTTAATTCTTACTGGAAACACCAACTTAGCCTTGCTTACAGATGTTGAGTTTACGTGCGTAGTTAACAGCGAAACCCGCACTGTAGAAGTATCTGCCAGCCACTTTGACTCTAGGTTATTTCTAAGGATGGCACTAGATGAATTTAACAAACATGGTGTTAATGCCGTGTTTAACGCTGGCTTTTCGCATGACGCGCCTGACTGGGAAATTATATTTTCTATGGGTGGGCAAAAGTTCAAAGTAGAGATTTTTGGGGTGGAGACCAGCTCCAAGGAAGACGAATACACCGTACTTTTGCAGCCTTTAACATCATGATGAAAAATACCAATCTTAAAGAGAGAAGTACCAGTTATTTCGTATTGAGTGCACCGCCGCTCGTTGGAATCTACCGTTTTATGCCAGATGGGTTGAAGCTTGTCCGCTTGCTGAATGGCGCCAAATTCGCGCCTAAAGGAAAAGAAAAATGATTTTAATGTTTGGTGACGTACACAGTGACTTTTGTCATGTGCTGCCAGTTGTGCAAGCAGAGAAGCCTGCTGCCATTATTTTTCTGGGAGACATCCAAGCACAGCGCCCACTGGAACAAGAGCTTGCAAAGGTTATGCATCTTACTGAGGTCTATTTCATTCCTGGCAACCATGATACAGACAGCAAAGCTGATTATGACAACTTGTTTGGATCCGCATTGGCTGATAGGAACCTGCATGGCCGCATAGTTGAAATTGATGGATTGCGTGTAGCAGGGCTGGGTGGTATTTTCCGTGAGGCTACTTGGTACCCACAGGTGGACGCCGAGGCCGAGGTGAAGTATTCCAGCTATGAGGCTTTTATTGATGCTGAAATGCAAGCCGAGAAATGGAAAGAGTTTCGTAGGCTTAAAGCACTAGGACAAGAGCCTACCGGACTGCCAAGCCCTCAACTTGTTGGCAAGGCTTTGCTGCATAAATCTACAATTTTTCATGATGAATGGTTAAAGCTTTACGGCCAA
>DIZU01000222.1:4235-6825 GCA_002429455.1 Methylotenera sp. UBA6020
CATTTGCATGATAGGCAAAATTACAGCGCTCATGAGAAAAGGTTAGGTTTCAGTCCTCATGGTGTGGGCTTGCGCGGCGTTTCCGATATGTATGGCGGCATGATTTTTGAAGGTGCTCATGATGTTCATTACAGGAACGAATGGAATAAGCGCGGACGTGGCGAGAATAATGGCTGAATTAAAAATGTTGGTGAAAAATGACGATATTGTTCCTTGATTATGATGGTGTACTGCACGCCGATGATGTATATCGCAACAAGAGTGGCATTGCACTTAAAAGCGGTGGTACGCTGTTCGAACATGCTGCTATCTTAGCTGCGGCCATCGCTCCCCATCCAAACGTCAAAATTGTGCTGTCCACGAGCTGGGTGCGTGAGCTTGGATTTAACCGAGCTAAGAAATATCTGCCGCCATCACTGCAAAGTAGGGTAGCTGGTGCAACCTACCATAGCAGTTTTGAGCTTGACGATGGCTTAGTACCGCAAACCCCATGGGGTTTGCTTAATCGTTATGAGCAGATCGCACGGCATGTTATGAAGCACAAAATTATGGATTGGATAGCAGTTGACAACGACAATGAAGGTTGGCCAGAAAAGCTAGCACACCGATTGGTGCACACCGATGATGATTTAGGTTTGGGTGAATTGGCTGCACAGCAGCGCCTATCACTTGTGCTTGCATCCACAATCAATCAGGCGAAAGACTAACTATGCTTATTTTCTTTGATACCGAATTTACAGGGCTAGGCCAACCAAACCCCAAGCTAATATCTCTGGCCTTGGTTCCTGCTGATGGGAGCAGTCCATTTTATGCGGAAATTGCAGAAGGGGACGGATGGGTGTGCAACGACTGCAACAGTTTTGTTTTACGCGAGGTGCTACCCATCCTTAAGGGTGGCAAATACATTGTGCCAAGTACAGAACTTTGCGATATTCTGCTGGCATGGTTTACTGGTATGCCAAGATCTGTCCAAGTAGCATGTGATTCTGTAATTGATTTTCGTTTTCTCAAGAATATATTGGATGTAGACTGGCCAAATAAACTGGAAAAGCAATATTTCGATTTGAGTACGTTAATTACTAACAATGTCTACGATCAGGCTGTTAACCGTTATTACACACAAGACTGCCCACCACATAATGCCCTGACAGATGCTCAAGCTTACCGACTGGGTTGGTTGGCTTGGATGGATGCTAAAAAATTAGCAAACAAAGAGAAAGACTAACCATGCTTATTTTCTTTGATACTGAATTCACAAACCTACATATTTCATCAAAGCTGATTTCCATTGGATTGATTTTCGAGGAAGGGAAAGAGTTTTATGCGGAAATTACTGATACTTATGCGCCCATCTGAATTGTTAGAGACTCATAAAGAGGCCATACGCTTCATTGTGGCATCGCATCGTGGCCTTAATCCACGAGTTTTTGGGTCAGTTGTTCATGGTAGCGATACCGATGAAAGTGATTTGGATATTCTTGTGGATAGTGCCAAAGGAATGACACTTTTTGATCTTGGTGCAATTCGTTATGAAATACTGCAATTACTCGGTAATATAAAGCTTGATGTGGTTACACCACAGGCATTACCAGACAAATGGCGTGAAAAAGTTGTTTCTGAGGCGAGGCCAATATGAGTGAAAATTTTATATGTTAAAAAATACACCGCTTACACCTGATGAATTTGAGAAGGCTATGATGATTGATGATGGCCTTGCGGCTCAGCAACATTTAGATGCTGGACGACCTATTTATTACAGTGACGCTAAGTACCCAGAAGGATTGGTAAAGAAGTATCCAGACAATCGCAAACAGCTCATTACATTTGATGATAATGATAAAGAATTGGTTATTCGGGAATTGTGACAGCATTAATCAGAACATTCCCAAGAAAAGCACAAGGCGCATCTTGAATGCCAAGCCGTTTTTCCTCAACAATTGCCCGTTCGACTTCTTCGGCTGTGAAAGCTGTTTCAACAAAAGTACCAACAAGTATCATAATTTTCCTTTGACTGGCCGTAGATCATAAAGATGGCCTCATGCAACCAAACTACAATTGGCAGGGGGCGAGCACCATTTGAGTATTCTACATCTGGCAAGACCACCCATTATCATTTTAATTGACCAATCATTCTTATCCAAATTGCATGCCGATTCTCATTTGTGTTTGCTTAAGCACACAATACATTAAAAATGTATCGAGGACGTTTATGGTTCATTCTTAGTATTTTGAAAACCATAATACTAATTAAAACCAAAAAATAAGGCTGATTGAGCAGTTTTTAAGACTAACGAGGACGTTTATGGTGTTTATAAGAAAAATTATGGGCGAATTTCTTTAGGAAGCAACCATAAATATCCTCGATACTAAGATTTAATAAATTCATACTGATTAGGTGTGAAATACGCATTTTAGTAAAATATTTCAATTTACTTCAATGCCACATATGGAATTTTCGTTTCTAGTTTCTGGACTATCATTGAGGCTAATAGCTAGAAATATTGTGATAATATTAATCCATGACTAAATCTAGAGCTTATCGCAAACATAGCCAACCACGTTTCGCATCTAACTCACACAGATGCTGCAC
>DIZU01000144.1:0-7845 GCA_002429455.1 Methylotenera sp. UBA6020
TGCCAGCGGCGAGTTGGTAATTAAGTTAGTGGCAGAACCTAAACCTGAAGTCCCGAGCTTTTTAGCATGGCGCAGCAAAGGCGGTAAAGCGCAACAATGGCTATTGACAGAGTTACAGCAACTCACATTAGATGATTTGTTGATGTGATGGCATACCAAACACAACACCATTCATAACAAAATAAACAACGATTTTCGATAAGGACAGGCACTCAACCATGACACAAGACCAGTTACCAGAAGAGTTTGCACCCCTCAACAGAATTGCGATTAGAGCCATGCTTTGGCTCAATGGCTTTGCTCATATAGTGATTGGCTTGGCGCTTGCCACTTCTGTCGTTATGTTTACCTGGCTGTTTTTTAAGGATGTGAAAGATGCCGCTTATGCACACAACCTTGTGCATGGATTTTTGCATGCGCTAGGCACGCTGATGTTGCTATGGTCTATTTCTGCACTTATTTCAGCAGAAATACGTTATTTAAATGGCAGCAAACTTTTGGTCGAAACCTTTATCGAAGTGGTGCTGGTATTGTTTTTACGTAAGTTGATTGTTATGCCAGTACAAGATGCCTCGCCTACGATCGAAGAAGTAGGCATGTGGGTAGGTGGCGCGTTTATGCTAGGTGTGATTTACGTACTCATTCGCTGGGGTCAAAAACAGCCGCAAGAAGAATAATGATGATATTGCTATGCACCAGATAATCAAACGCCTAATGGAAGGTATAAGATGCAATGAACGAGCACTCCCTACTAGCACCACTTTTAATGGAAACGCTGTTAACTGACACTACCAGCACAGATCAGGTCTGCATGCAGCTTGCGTTGCAACTGGCGTATCTCGCTGCACAGGCTGGCGAAGTACCGGTGGGCGCGATTGTCGTAAAAGATGGTGTAATTATCGGACGCGGCAGTAATGCGCCGATTGGCACACACGACCCTACTGCGCATGCAGAGATTAGTGCCATGCGCGATGCCGCACAACATTTAGGTAATTACCGCTTGGTTAATTGCACGCTCTACGTCACGTTAGAGCCTTGTGCCATGTGTGCTGGCGCGATTCAGCATGCACGAATCGCCAAGCTTGTGTATGGCGCCAGCGACCCAAAAACTGGCGCTTGTGGCAGCGTGATCAACTTAATGGCTGAGCCCAAACTGAATCATCATACTGAAATGATCGGCGGCGTTTTGGCTACCGAGTGTGGTATGGTGCTATCTGCCTTTTTTAAGCAACGCAGGCAAAATAAAAATCAATAAAAGATATTCTACGAACAATTCAATACATTGTTAACAATAAAAACCCACTAAAAAGCGGGTTTTTTTATCTAATCTAAACTTATTGCCTAGTTGGCTTGGTCAAGGTCGGCTTAATCCAATTGATCAACTTAATCGTTACCGCCCATTAGACCCATCAACAATTGCAGCAGGCTTGTAAACAAGTTGTAGATGCTCATGTAGAGACCCATCGTTGCCATGACATAGTTGGTTTCGCCACCGTTCACAATACGGCTCACGTCATACAGAATAAAGCCCGAGAACAGGATAACGCCAATCGCTGATAGCGCCAGTGTCATCGCCGGAATTTGTAAGAAGATATTGGCAAGTGACGCCACAATCAACAAAATAATCCCTACCAACAAGAATTTACCCATAAAGCTAAAATCTTTTTTGGTGGTAGTTGCAATGCCAGCCAGCGTTAGAAAGATAATACCTGTGCCGCCTGCGGCCAAACCGACAATTTGAGCACCATTACGTAAGTGCAGCGCGTGTTGCAGAATTGGCCCGAGCATTAAACCTAATAAAAACGTTAAGCCTAACAATAAGACTACGCCGATGCTGCTGTTGCGATTGGCTGTAACTGCTGCAAACATCCCGTATAAAACGGCCATAGCCCCAATTGCGAAGATGAACGGATGTTGTTGCGCGAATACAAAATTCATACTCATGCCAATAAACGCGCCGATAACAGTTGGAACGAGACTGAGACCCAGCAGCGCATAGGTATTGCGCAAAACTTTATTGGTCATTAGCTGTGCTGATTCTGTACGACCTAACACTGGAGTATTGTCAAACATTGTTTGATTCCTTTTTTTAGTAAATAAATACTTGATATAACATTAACTAAGATAGCGACTTAACCTATAAGTTTCAAGTAGAAAATTGTTACAAATTGCATATCGTGCATGAATATCTAAATATTACTGTATCACGTTAACCAAATAACTCACCCTCTATCACACCGACTTGTGCCACTTGATGCACCGCACGCACAAACTCTACACTTTCATGCAGCGTATCTAAACTTGGTGGATGCTTTTGCCCATGCATGCGCGCCAAGCGACTTAAACTCTGCGCGGATATAGTCCATTTCAGATTTGCCAATAACTCATCGGATAATGTTGGCTGATTGCACAGCAATACCATATCACAACCCGCATTTAATGCGGCTAGCGCACGTGTGGTGACCTCACCGCCCACGGTTGCAGCCTCCATGCTTAAATCATCACTAAATATCACACCATTAAAACCCAAACGTTCACGCAATATTTTCTGTAACCAGCGGGATGAGAAACCAGCGGGCTTATCGTCTACTTTCGGGTAGATCACATGCGCAGGCATAATGGCCGGGATGCCGTCATCAATCAACATTCTAAACGGCTGCATATCATGCTGTGCAATTTGGTCAAACTCGCGATCATCCACCGGCATGCTCACGTGCGAATCTGCCACGACAAAACCGTGTCCGGGGAAATGCTTGCCTACCGCTGCCATGCCACCTTTTTTAAGACCTTGCATTAGCGCAAAGGCTAAATCGTTAATCGCTTTTGCATCTAAATGGAATGCTCTATCACCGATCACCAAACTATCGCCGTAATCCATATCCAACACTGGCGTGAAGCTAAAATCAACACCATGTGCACGCAGCTCTGCGGCTAAAATCCAGCCAGCGTCTGCGGCAAGCTCTTTGGCTTTTTTCGGATTACGATCCCAGATTTTACCGAACTCACGCATGGGCGGGATTTTAGTAAAGCCATCTCTAAACCGTTGCACGCGGCCACCTTCGTGATCGACTGCGATCAACAGCGGTGGAAACCGTACCTCATGAATGCTGGCAGTGAGTGCTTTAAGCTGCGTATTATTGACATAGTTGCGCTTAAATAGAATAACGCCCCCCACTAGCGGGTGTTGCAAACGACGGATGTCATCGGCAGTGAGCTCTGTGCCAACAACATCTAACATAATAGGACCTAATGACATGCTTTACCTTTTAATCACTTTTAACATCAATCATTTATTCTAACGACTTATTCGTTGGTTCTAACGTCTAATGCATCGCGCAGATAATCTCCGCCTAAATTAATCGCTAAAATCAAACTCATCAAGCTGGTACCCACAATCAACACATAATGCGGCGCCACGAGCATATAGCGCACGGCATCGCGCAGCATAGCGCCCCAGGAGGCATTCGGCGCTTGTATGCCCAAGCCTAAAAACGAGAGGCTTGCCTCGGCAATCATCACGCTAGCCAAACTATAAGTGGCCTCTACCACTAAAATGGAGGCCAGTAATGGCAGTATATGCCGCAAAATCAAACGTGGCACACTTGCGCCCAGCGATTCTGCCGCTTGCACATGCTGGCGATTGCGTAGACTCAAGGTTTGGCCTCGCGTCAAACGCGCATAACTTACCCAGCCAGTCAGGCACAGGGCCATGATTAAATTACCCAAACCTGCGCCTAGCACTGCAGCAAAGGCAATCGCCAGCAAAATACCCGGAAAAGCCAAAAAGATATCGGTAATTTGCATTAATAGCTGGTCAACTTTACCGCCATAAAAACCGGCAATGAGGCCGATCAAAACGCCCACAGCCATGGTAATGCTCGTGACGGTTATTGCCACCAGGAAAGAGACCTCTACCCCACGTAACAGCCGCGCCAAGATGCTACGCCCAAGGTCGTCTGCGCCTAACCAAAACTGCGCATTGGGGTTGCTTAAAATGGCATTTAAATCAATTTGTGTCGGGTTTAACTGCAACAGTCGCCCGAGCAACACCGCAATCAACCAAAGACCTAAAATGAACAAAGAAAATTTCTTCATTTAACTAGCAAACCTCACACGCGGATCGGCAATTTTATAGAGGATATCCGTCAATAAATTCACCAGTACATAGCTCAAAGCCACCACCAGCACGCAAGCTTGCGTCACCGGGTAATCACGTTTTTCAATACTCTCCACCAACAGCCGCCCGATGCCATCCCAACTAAAAATCGTTTCGGTAATAACCGTACCTGCCAATAAACTGCCCATTTGCAGGCCTACAATAGTAATAATCGGTAATAAGGCGGCGCGCAAAGCATGACGTAAAATAACACTGGGTTCGGTTAAGCCCTTGGCGCGTGCGGTGCGAATGTAGTCGTCATTTAACACTTCCAGCAAACTGGTACGTGTCATACGGGTAAGTATTGCGCTTAAGGCAAAACCTAGCGTCATTGCTGGCAGAACGATAGAGTCTTTCGACTCCATACCGCTCACCGGCAGCCAGCCTAGCCACACAGCAAATATCAGCATGAACATTGGCCCTAGCCAAAAAGCCGGCATGGCAGATAGCCGCACTGAAACAATCGTCACCACTAAATCTTGCCACTTGCCAGCTTTAAGTGCAGCATAAATACCTAATGGAATACCGATACTTAACCCAATCAACAGCGATAAGAATGCTAATTTAAGCGTGGCAGGATAGCGTGTTTTGATGAGTTCAATAATCGGCGTTTTAGTGTGTATGGATTGCCCAAAATCGCCTTGTGCTAATTTGCCAAGATAAGTACCAAACTGTTGAATGAGTGGTTGATCCAGCCCCAAGTCTGCACGCAATTGGGTGCGGTCTGCTTGTGTGACGGATTCTCCTAACATCACTTCCACAGGGTCGCCCGGCACAAGGTGGATCAACAAAAAAGTCAGCAGTAATACACCAAAAACCACCATACAAAAGCCAGAGAAGCGCTGAATCATTAGACTTAGTTTTCTGAAATCGACACCGGCGTGCCAGCCTGAACGGAATCAAACAATTCCATGATGTCAGCGTTACGCATACGGACGCAGCCGTGTGAACCAATTTTACCCATGTCAGTGCTATCAGGTGAACCATGAATATAAATATACCGTTGCATGGTATCGACATTGCCAAGCCGATTTTTGCCAAGCTCCGTACCTGAGAGCCACAAAATACGTGTCAAAATCCAATCGCGGTCAGGAAACGCGGCCATCAATGCTGGCGTGCAAATTTCACCGGTGGCTCTGCGTCCCACAAACACCGTATTAGGCGCTGCACCTGCACCAATTTTGGCACGAACAATGTGATTACCTAGCGGTGTACAACCACTATCTTTGTCACACCCTGTCCCATTTAACGCGGTTGAAATGCTGTACTTAGCCTTCACTCCGCCAAAATCATCGAATAGCGTCAAGGTTTGATGTTGAATAGAAATCTCAATGTGCATAATTGCTTATTGTAGCCAAGTCATCCCAGTTACCGTCAGGTTTGGGTGAGTAGTTTGTAATATTTTTACGCATTGCGGCAAACTGCCCTTCATACCACAGTGGAATATACGGTAACTGGCCGTGAATACGTGCTGTGACGGCGGGCCAGTCCTCTTTTACGAGTAGCTTATCCAACTCGGTATCAACATAGTGCCCACGGTTAAAACCATGGGGTGGAAAGCTTTGTGAGTCAAATGCTTTTGTATAGATTTCCGGTGTTTTGATACCCACCCAAGTAAGACCAAAAAGCTGAAAGTTGCCCTGTTTTACATCTTCAAAGAATGTGCCCCAAATCCAGGCTGCGGATTTCTAAAGCGATGCCTGCCGGCTGCATTTGCGCTTGCATAATGGTGGCAAAGCGCACACGTTGTGCATCGGTTGAGGTTTTGTACACAAGTTTGAGCGGTAATTTAACACCGGCCTCCAGTAACAATTGCTTGGCTAATGCAGGGTTATAGTCATAAGGCATCAAACTTGCGTTACTCGTGGCAATCACTGGCACATGATTTGTATAGTGTTCTGGCGGTAAAATGGCGCCCGCGACACGCGTGTTTGAAACCATCACTTTTTGAATAATCGCGTTGCGATCTATGGCGTGGGCAATGGCTTGCCGCACCTTAACATTCTGCAAAACGGGGTCTTGCATATTTAAACCCAGGTATGAAAAATTAGCGCCGACAGTGGTTTTAACGTTAATCTCCACCCTACTTTTGGAGTATGTTTTCAGGTACTTCACCAGTTCTGGCGGCAATTCTCCTTGCAACAAATCCACCTCGCCATGCAACAGCTTCAACACACGCACGGTCGGGTCTTTTACTTCCAGCAAACTAATTTGCTGCCCGTCTTTAAGACGCTGCATGGTTAATTGATTTTGCCATGAAACGAATTTGAAAGCGCCATTACCCAGTGGGCTGTGGGAAAAGTCGTGATTATTTGCAATGAGTTCTGCCGGCAAAATTCCGATAATCAGCTTAGCCGGGAAATTTTTATCAGCCTGCTTTAACTCAAATAGTACGGTGTCATTATCTATCGCTATGATATTTTTAACATTGGCAAACTCTGCCGTATGTGGCGAATCTTTTAATGTGGCTAAAGATTCATAGGTGGCTTTTACATCACTAGCGTTAAGCGGTGTTTGATTGTGAAACAGCGCCCGGTTTTTGTTGAGTGTAAAACGGTATTCTGTAGTGCTAACTTCAACCCATGAAGCCAGGCTAGGCACAGGCTGCGACGCAGCATCAAAATCGACTAATGCCATGTAAATCAGCCGATTGACGCGCTCTGATGCGGCATCCGTGGCATAGCGTGGATCCAGGTTAAGCGGTGCTTGGGCAATTGCAAAAACAATTTCGTGATTGAGTAAATTATGTGGACTTTGCCGAGCGCAACAACAAACACACACACATAACAAACCTAGGCAAAATCCAGCTAAAACATTAAATACTTTCATGGTATTTAAGTTTACTAGATTATGAACTTGCTGAATGCCCGATGTTACTGATTATTTAGCATTGTTGAAAATTGGCAGGACTGGTTAATTGTTTTGTACGAGACAGTGATGACACTTTCAATTAGAGTGCCTTGATTTGGTATCTGTAACAATACAAGTTTCCAAGCCAGCACCCGCAAAGCGCGGTGCTGGCAAAATTGGATGATTAGAGACCTGCTTTATTTAAAAGTTGTACACCGCACCTACACTGACAACATTTGCATTCACATTGTTTTTATTGTTGCTACTCATATCAACTGCAGCATTGTAATGATCCCAACCTAGGCGCATTCCGATATTTTTGTTCAGGTTGTACTCACCACCAAGCCCGTAGGTAACCGCGGTACGTGTAGCATCACCCATAGGTGCAAGGCTTGAAGATACCGTGGTTTTTGCAACGGCAACGCCAAGTTTTCCATAGAGATTAAAATTGTCATTTAATGGCAAAAAACCAACGCCTGTCAGGCTGGCAGCATCGCCTTTAGCTGTGCCGCTGACCTTATCAGTGACTTTTCCTATGCCCGTGTACTGACCTTCTACTCCTAAATATTTGTTAAATTTATAACCTAGCATGCCACCACTCACAACCGATGAACTCTTGTTGACGCCATTGGTAGTGTTAATGCCAGATTTACCATCGCCCACATTAACGCCAGCATAAAAGCCTTGGTCATCGGCAAAAGCACCGGTTGAAATTGTTGTTGCTGCAATTAAACTGCCGCACAATATTGCTGTTAATATTTTCAATGTAAAATCCTTTAATAAAAATCGGTTAAATGTTTGTGTTGCTAAAAAATCAGAGTGATGGCGCAAAGCGATCG
>DIZU01000144.1:7903-13391 GCA_002429455.1 Methylotenera sp. UBA6020
TCCTTTAATAAAAATTGGTTAAACGTTTGTGCTGCTTAAAAATCAAAGTGATGGCGCAAAGCGATCGTGACTTAAACCTTTTCTTCTGCAATACGTATGCCTTCTTCCACTTCCTTCTTGCGGCCAGCATCAGCATCTTCTCTACTTGGGCGAGCTGGTGCAGCTAATGCTTTTTTGTAATATTCAACAGCTTTAGCATATTCGCCTTGCTCACTTAAAAAGTCAGCGTAAAAGTAATTAGGGTCTATGCCAGTTGGATTAACTTGCAAGGCTTTTTCTAAATAGACGCGCGCTTTTTTCTTATCACCAAAACCGATTGGCCAGCCTGGTACTTTGTAATATAAAGAACCTAAGCTGGTATAAGCAGAGCCCTGTAAAGCATGCGGGTTGATCTTTTCTGCAGCTAGCAATAAATCGCGCGATTTTTCTGCAAATTTTAATGCGCCAATGCCACCCTTGGCTTTGGCGTAACCACTAAGTGTAATGGCCTCCCAAATCATGGCTTCTGGCGCGTTTGGATTGTTAGTTGTCACTTGATGTGCATGTTCGGTCAGGATCTTGAACGCACGCTCTTGAGCATCTTTTGCTGTCTGGTAGTTAGCCTTGACCCAATCATGCTGTACTTGTGCGATCTCGGTATCTAGTTTTTCATCAGCGAAAGCTGGACAAGATAATGCGATAAAACTTAGTAGTAACATCATATTTTTCATAATATTTTCTCCGTAATAATGACTTGCTTAATTTTTACTAACAATGAATTGACGTGCGATTCTGGCCTGCTTCTTTAAGCCCATATTGACTGCGCATGGTAAGAATCCATTGAGCCAGGCAAAGAAAGATTCTGGCTGACCGATATAGTGTTCATACTTTTCTGCTTCAATGGCTTTGATGATTTGTGCCACGACGACTTGTGGGTCGTCCATGGCAGTATTGGTCGCCGCTAGCATTTTTGAGGCAGCTTGGTCGTTCATTGGGGTTTTTATCGCGCGTGGTGCGATGTATGTCACCACGATACCGCTATCTATCAGCTCACGGCGAAGTGCTTGCGAGAAGCCGCGCAGTGCAAATTTGCTGGCACTATAGGTAGCGTAATGTGGAAAGCCAATCGAACCAAAAATAGAACCGACATTGACAATTTGCCCGCTTTTGCGTGCCAAAAAACCAGGCAATAAGGCGTGTGTAAGTTGAATCGGCACCGTGGCATTAATGTGCATCATTTGTGCGATGCGCGCCGTGCTCTGTTCTGAGAGTAAGGTAAAGTCCCCTATGCCCGCACTATTGATTAATATATCAATCGCGCCTAGACAGTTCGTTACGTCATCTACTACTTTCTGTGCTGGATCAGAAATAGCTTCCGTCGCGTGAAAATCACTGACAATCGCTATGGCGATAGCCCCTGATTGAGTGATTTTCTCACACAGTGCGGCTAGGCGTGCGCCATCACGATCGACTAAAGCAAGCTTGGCGCCCTTGTTTGATAACGCTAAGGCTAAAAGTTGACCGACACCGCCTGCCGCCCCGGTTAAAACAATACGTTTTCCATTGAGATTCATGCGGCAACCCTTTGAAGATTGATTGGGATAAAACGGTCACCCAGTTCTCGGAAAATGTCTCCGTATAGTTTGTAGAAATTTTTAGCGCTGTGAATCAGTAAAGTACGCTCTTTTTCATCTTCAATCTTATTGACCAGCCCTGCATAAAAGTCAACATGACCAACATCCAAAGAACCGTGCGAGGTTAAGTAACTAAAGGCTTTATTACTCAATCCGAGGCTTGTTTGCAGCGCCACACCAGCTTGCGTAGCCATGGCTACGCTAGTGCCTTCGAGCACCAATACCATACCGAAAAAACCAATAGGGTTGATACGGTTAATCATGTCATAGGCATAAGCCACCATCAGTTCCGTAGCTTGACTTGGTTGACAATTGGCCTGACCATGACGCACGGCCTCAGCATCTGCGCCACATGCTTGAATGTCGTTAAGTATCCATTCCTGATGACCCAACTCTTCTTCAATGTATTCTGCAACCGCTTCACGCAGCCACTCATAATGTTCAGGCAATCGCGAACCACACAGCATAAGAAGTGGCACGGTATGTTTTACATGGTGATAAGCCTCCGTTAAAAATGCTACATAGGCAGGCAAACTTACTTGTCCAGCGGCACCTGCTTTTATCAATGGCAAGTTAAATAACGCCTCTCGTTCTCGTGCCGTGGCACTTAGCAATGTTTCATAAAACTGCATAACCTTGTTCCTTGTATTTTTTATTGACTCTGGGTTGATATTTTTGCCAGATGACATCGCGACGTAAGCGGCCATTGGCGGTGAGCTGATCGTTTAGTGGGGTAAATGGGGCGTCTGCCAATAGCCATTGACTAACGCGGGCGTAATCAGGCAACGTTTGATTGATCTCAGTGATGCTGATGTATATTTCTGCTGATGTAGCATTTTTTGCAGGTGAAATAATCGCAACATTCCAAGGCCGCGCTTCGCCAAATACGGCAGCCTGAGCGATGAACGGGGACAGGGTTAATTCGCGCTCAACCCATTCTGGCGCTACATTACGACCGAACGAGGTAATGAATTGGTTCTTTTTTCGTGCGGTAATGTATAGATAACCTTCATTATCAAAATGGCCGATGTCACCCGTAGGCCAATAATGATCATCCGGTATGTTATTTGCGATACTTTCATTGCTTGCGTAACCAAGTAAACCAGCGCCTTTGACTAAAATCTCACCATCTTTGGCAAATTTAATCGTCACATGGGGCAATGGCTTACCCACACTCCCCAGTTTATTGCTGAGTGGAGTATTCAGCGCGACTACCGAGGCGCATTCAGACAAGCCATAGCCTTCGTAAACTGGCAGGCCTACTGCGTTCGCCCGCTTGAGTAACCGGGGTGCCACTGAAGCACCGCCGACCGCAATGAATCTTAAGCAAGCTGGCTTTGGGTAACCAGCCTCAATGGCGGATACCAGAGCGGTTAACAGTTCCGGTGTCAGCACCGTGGTGGTGGCTTTTGAGGTATTCAACGCCGCCATCATGCTGGCGACATTCAAAGCTGCGGCGCCAGTTAGCCCTACCTGTGCCGCTGGTAAAAGCGTAGTTGTGGCACCCGCCAGTAGCGGCACATACAGGCCGGCTATATTTTCTAGCAAGGTCGAGAGTGGCAATATGCTTAAGTGGCTATCTGTGGATCTGGCATCAGTGGCTTGTAGCAATGACAGCGCGACTTGGTTTAATGCAAGCGCATCCAAACAAACGCCTTTTGGTTTGCCTGTAGTACCTGAGGTATAAGTGATTTTGGCAGTGCTGGTTGGCAGCACACTAGCGTTCTTCACACTTAGGGTAAACTCCGTGAGCACCCTGTCGCCTAGCAAATATGGTGTTTTATGCAATATTTTTTTGTCATGCGACTTGCCATTAAAACTAAAGGCACTAAACAATTGTTCAAACAAAATGGGTTGATCACTCAGTACCACATTGATGTCGGCATCATCGATGGCATGCAACATTTGTTCGGCGGAAAAGAAATACGGTAAAGGCACTACAGGTATGCTTAATTGCATGGCGGCCAGATCAACAATTGCCCATGCAAGGGAGTTATCCATCGCCATGCCCAATATGCGAGCCTTGGATTGTTTTAGCGTTTGTGCCGCTTGTTCAATCGCAATTGCCAATTCGGCATAACTTAAAGCGCTATATTCCCCTTCTGACGACTTTCCTTCAGAGATTCGACCTTGTAATGCGGGTTGGTTAGGTGATTTAACAGCAAAGTGCGCTATCGCCGCGATTATGGATTGGCTATTCAAATTCAAAATATTAAAACCCTGGGGATTAAAGCTAACAGTTAAATCGGCTGTATGCGACGGATAGCCATGACTTGCGGGCGCTCATTGTAATAAGTGCCCCAAGCAGCACGTTCGTGCTCTGGAATACGGTTAATATTGGCCTCGCCTAACGGTTGCAAAGACATATTGAGTTTGGTTAACGAGTTACGTAAGGCAGGAATGCCAGTGAATACCGCCCATTCAGATTTAGTTGAATGTAAATACAGACTAATACTGGCAAGTAAGCTGCGTATATTTGCAGGCTCAGCGACGGCTAGATTACCCACTTCCAATATAGCTTCGCGAATGATGTAAGTCTTGTTATATTCAGATAACAGCGTCTCAATCGGAGCATCTAAATAGGTTTCTAAAAACAACTTATCTTGATCTGCGTGGCGCAACCCACACACTGCCAGTAAATTACCATCGGCATCACGCACACTCATAAGCTTAGGCATGAAGTGACTGATTTCAGCATTGTGCGCACGCTTAAATATGACACGGACAAAATCCTCCAACTCTTGTCTGTCTGATGCATCCGGCTCTAAGATAGAAGTCACGACTGGCTGTGCCGCATGCAGATGGATGGCAGCCCCTATTTGCTTAACAGAAACCGCATGTAGAGGCTGATTTTGTATATTCAAAACCTTTACTTGTTGTGCAATTTGCATAAAACACTCCTGTAAGAATGTTTTAACATACGCAAGTGCTATGCCGACTAGGTTCTTATCGATAAATAAAAAATATTTATCTATTTAATTCAATGTGTTAAAACTTTTTATGTGTTCTTATTTGATGAAAATATGCCCGTCAAGGCATTACGATAGTTGCAGGCTTGCAGTCAGACTACAGTAAAATCCTGCAAATTTTGTATGGCTTTAGTGTCTGAGATTTAAATGATCCGATTTCTATGATTGATTTTGTTACGGCAGGGGTAAAAAAGTTATTTGATTGAATTCGCAAACTGACAAAACCCTTAAACAATCTTGTTATTACATCTCCTGACAGCAGACACTTGCGAAGCATAGTTCTCAGTCAACTGCAATCTCTCATATCCGTTTAATTGCAACAAGGCTACGACAAGGTTATCAACATCTGCCAAGTAAAGCCGGAACTGAGCAGTTCCTCATAAAACAAAGAACCCGCAAACCCATATTGCAAATATAGCTCTGCAACCAGTGCATTATCTTGATAAACGTCGAGAGTAAATTAAGACGCTAACCTCAGCAAAACGAAAACCCAGTACCGGATTTACTAGGTTTTTCTTGCTATCAGTTCATTAAGCTTTTTTAACGAATTCCGACTTAAGTTTCATCGCACCAATGCCATCAATTTTGCAGTCAATGTCGTGGTCACCATCAACAAGACGGATGTTTTTGACTTTGGTACCCACCTTAACCACCAATGAAGAACCCTTCACTTTAAGGTCTTTAATGACGGTAATGGTGTCACCATCTTGCAGCACATTGCCATTCGAATCGCGTACTACTTTCACCTCTTCTGAACTTGCTGCAGTTGCGTCTTTGCTCCACTCATGCGCACATTCAGGGCAAATATACATACTGGCATCTTCATAGGTGTATTCCGAATTACATTGGGGACATTTAGGTAAATTACTCATACATACTTTCTTATTAATTAATGGATAT
The DNA here is from genome assembly GCA_002429455.1 of Methylotenera sp. UBA6020. Lineage (GTDB taxonomy): Bacteria > Pseudomonadota > Gammaproteobacteria > Burkholderiales > Methylophilaceae > Methylotenera. The sequence continues at coordinate 13,386 of DIZU01000144.1, forward strand.
TCAAAA
>DIZU01000067.1 GCA_002429455.1 Methylotenera sp. UBA6020
CATTTGTCGGTCCCTCCTGGTATGGTTATCGCAATCTACCCGCAACATGGTAAAGATGAAAAATTATTGGTGATTAACGCTGACATGGCGATGTACCAAGCCAAAAAGAATGGTAAAAACCAAGCCAAATTCTTTGATAAAGTGAAACTTAAATAATCAGCTTTGAGAACATTTTCAAAAAAATATTAAGCAATATGCTGCTAGCCTTAATCAAGTTAACCCTTGAAAGGGTTAACTAATTCAGAAGCAGCTTCAACTTCTCCATGACATCCAACCCATCTATTTATTAACTACCCAGCCGCCACCTAGCGCCTTAATAAGTAAAACACTATTTAGCATCTGATTACCTTGCAAGTTAATCAGCGTGCGTTCGTTGTTAAGTGCGGTGTTATATACCGTAATCACATCCAGATAAGTCACTACGCCAGCCTTGTATTGATTCGTTGCGTAGGTTTGCGACAAGCGCGCGGCTTCAAGCGATTCTGACTGCAGCTTCTGCTCTTCCTGCAATACACGTAGTGCGGCTAGACTATCTTCCACCTCCTTGAACCCGGTTAAAACGGTCTGGCGATAGGTAGCGACGTTTTCATCATAAACTGCAATGGCTTGATCACTTAAAGCACTGCGTTTGCCGCCATCAAAAGCCGTCATGGCAAGTGCTGAGCCCAACGACCAAATTCGGCTTGGAATTGAAAGCAGATCAGACAAGTTGTTACTTTGGAATCCCGCTAGCGCAGATAGCGTCAGACTAGGGAAAAATGCCGCTTTAGCTACGCCAATTTCTGCATTTGCAGAAGCTACGCGCCGTTCCGCAGCAACAATATCCGGGCGGCGCTCAAGCAACTCGGACGGTAAACTCAGTGGCACATCAGGTATCGCAATATTCAGTAGTGCTGGCTTGATTACAACATCTGAAGGCGCCTTGCCAATCAGCAGCGCAATGGCGTGTTCAAACTGTGCTCGCTGGACTCCCAGATCGACTGCCTGTGCCTGAGTAGATTTAAGAAGGGTTTCAGCCTGTACCACATCAGCCTTACCTACCACACCGGCTTTGTAACGATTCTGGGTGAGTTCTAGTGATTTTTGGTAGGCTGTGACAGTTTCATCCAACAGTTTTTTCTGATTATCGGCGATACGCAACGAAAAGTAATTCTGCGCAAGCTCGGCCTGCGCACTAAGACGGGCTGCCGCGATATCGCTGACGCTCGCTTCAGCACTCGCCTGGCTAGCTTCCACCGTGCGTCCTACCCTGCCCCAGACATCGGCTTCCCAACTTAAATTTAGCGATAGCGCATTAGTATCCCTAATCGCCGGGCCGTTGATACTGTTAGTACTGTTGCCGGAAGGCTGGTTACGCATCTTCGATGCATTACCCGTGATTACAGGAAGATAAGCCGAACGCGAGGATGCAACCAGTGCCTGTGCCTGGCGAAAACGCGCTTTCACGGCCACAATATTCTGGTTTGATATTTCCACCTGCTCTTCTAGTTCATTTAGCAGCGCATCATTAAACAACTCCCACCACTTCTCGCGGATGACGTCATCTTTGGGTTCAGCGACCTTCCAGCCGGCGGCTTCTTTAAATGCGGCAGGCCGTACCGTTTCAGGCTTGACATAGTCCGGGCCGACCGTACAGCTGGAGATCATGCATCCTGCTATCAGTGACATCGTCAAAGCCAAAACTAGGGATGGTTTATGGTTGTACGTCATTTTTTCCAGATCTTTTTTCCAGTGGTTGCTTTCAAATTCATTATCAATAAAACCGCGTTTATAACGTTGCGTCTGTTAAGTTTTTATCGGCTGACTTTCCTGACTGACAGGCTTGGCTTTCCGATGGCTGTGGTACCAAACGCGTGCGCGATCAAGATAGAGATAGACCACAGGCGTTGTAAAAAGCGTAAGCATCTGGCTGAAAATCAGACCGCCAACAATAGAAATGCCCAAGGGCTGCCGCAGTTCTGCACCATCGCCATGGCCCAGCACTAAGGGCAAGGCACTCAACATGGCGGCCATGGTGGTCATGAGGATAGGCCGGAAGCGTAACAAGCAGGCCTGATAAATGGAGTCACGTGAACTCAAACCTTGCTGGCGCTCAGCCTCTAAAGCGAAATCTATCATCATGATAGCGTTCTTCTGCACGATACCGATGAGTAATATTATGCCTATCATGCCGATAAGGTTAAGGTCCTGGCCAAACGCCATCAAGGCCAGCAGCGCGCCCACCCCGGCAGACGGCAAGGTGGAGAGAATGGTGATGGGATGCACCAGACTTTCATACAACACCCCGAGTACGATAAACATGGTCAGTATTGCCATCAGTATCAGCCACGGCTGGTTTTTCAGGGACTCTTGGAACGCTTTGGCTGTCCCCTGGAATCCGCCATGAATAGAGGCCGGCACGCCAATCCTGTTAAAAGTGTCGTCAATGGCTTGAGTGGCCTGCCCTAGCGAAACGCCAAGTTGCAGGTTAAAGGTAATCGTAGTGGCGGCGTACTGGCCTTGATGATTCACGCCCAGCGCGGTATTGGTCATTTCATAATGACTGAAGGTCGAGAATGGAATCTGGCTGCCGGTTGGCGTAGTGATATAAAGATTTTTCAGCGACTCTGGACTTTGCAGGTACTCAGGCGCCAGTCCCATCACGACATGATACTGGTTGAGTGGATTATAGATCGTTGAAACCTGCCGCTGACCAAAAGCACTATTCAGGGTTGAATCAATCAATTGCATGGTCAGGCCGAGGCGGCTTGCCGTTTCACGGTCTATCACTAGCGATGTCTGCAAGCCACGATCGGCCTCGTCGCTACTCACATCCGCCAGTTCTTTCATCTGACTCAGCGCTTTGTTAATCTTCGGCCCCCACAAGCGTAACTCTTGCAGGTCGCTGCCTTGTAGCGTGTATTGATATTGGGCGTCACCTTGCCTGCCACCGATACGGATATCCTGTACCACTTGTAGCATGAGTTTGGCACCAGGCTCTTTAGAAAGCTTGCCACGCAAGCGTGCTATCACCCGGTCTGCGCTGATTTTGCGCTCGGCTATTGGCTTTAGCGTGACGAACATCTGGCCTCTGTTGCGCTGCGCGCCGCCGACAAATCCGGCTACGTCTTTCACGGCAGGATCTTTGCCTACAATAGTGATGAAACGCTTCAATTTTTGCTGCATCACTTGAAACGAAACGCTCTGATCACCTTGGATTGAGCCCGTCAAACGTCCAGAATCCTGCTGCGGGAAAAAACCCTTAGGCACGATCACATACAGATAGACGTTTAATACGATAGTCGCCAGCAGGATTAAGATGGTTATCAAACTGTGCCGCAATACCCAGGACAGGCTTCTTCCGTAAGCCTGATGCAGCCCATTAAAAGCTTGTTCGCAGGCCAGACTCAGGCGCCTCGGCTTTTGAGGCGCATCATGCCTTAACAACGTTGCACACATCATAGGCGTAACGGTAAGTGAAACCACCAGCGAAACCAACACCGCGACCGACAAGGTGACAGCAAATTCGCGGAACAGCCGCCCGACTATGCCGCCCATGAGCAGAATAGGGATAAATACGGCAATCAGCGACAAGCTCATTGACACAACAGTAGGCCCCACCTCGCGCGCACCCTGCAAAGCCGCTGCCAAGCGACCGGCACCCGCTTCCATGTGCCGCACTACGTTTTCCTGTACAACGATGGCATCATCCACCAGAAGACCAGTACCAATGGTCAGCGCCATCAATGACAGGTTATTCAGGCTGAAACCACACAGGTAGATCACCGCGAATGTTCCTATCAGTGAAACAACTACCGCTACAGCCGGAATCAATGTGGCGCGGATATTACGCAAAAACAACAGAACTACCAGCACCACCAGTGTTAAAGAGATTAGCAGGCTACGCGACATTTCCCGCAGTGAGGCACGTATATTGACCGTGCGGTCTTGCAACACTTCCATATTAATCGCACCAGGCATGGCATTCCGTAGCTCTGGCAGCATCTGTTTGATGCGATCTACGATCTCTATAATATTGGCTCCAGCCTGCGGATCTACCCGTACGATAATCGCCGGCTTGCCATTTGCCGAACCGGCATTCTGCACGTCTTCGACAGAATCAGTCACATTAGCGATATCAGAAAGCCTGACCACAGCGCCATTACGGTAGGCAATAATCAATGGCCTGAAGTCGCTGGCTGTTTTTGACTGGTCACTGGTATATATCTGCCAGTACTTATCATGCGTTTCTACCGAACCTCTGGGACGATTGGAATTGGTTGTTGTCAGCGCAACCCTTACCTCCTCAAGGCTGATGCCAAATTTATTGAGTGCATTGGGGTCAATGTCCACGCGCACTGCCGGTAATGAACTGCCGCCCACGTAAACTTGGCCCACACCGGTCACTTGTGCCAGCTTTTGTGCCAGTATGGTGGAGGCGGCATCATACACCTGGCCCTGAGTCATGGTATCGGAAGTAAGTCCCAATAGCAGAATGCTGGTAGCCGCAGGTGAAGCTTTATTGTAAGTCGGGTTTTTTGGCATGCCAGTCGGTAGTAAGGTACGTGATGCGTTAATAGCACCTTGCACGTCGCGTGCTGCACCATCAATCTTGCGATCCAGATCAAATTGCATGGTAATGCGTGACGAGCCGAGCGTGCTTGATGAAGTCATCTCGGTAATGCCTGCAATCCGGCCAAAGGATTTCTCTAATGGCGCGGCAATGCTGGAGGCCATGGTTTCCGGATTGGCGCCCGGCAAATTGGCCATGACTGAAATAACAGGGAATTCCACTTGCGGCAGGGATGCTACTGGCAGCAAGTTTAAGCCGACCAATCCCGCCAGCACGATACCGATAGTGAGTAGTGTGGTGGCAATAGGCCGATGAATAAAAAATGCTGAAAAATTCATGGCTCTACTGAGGCTGACGAAGACGATGCACGGCGCGCCTTCCATTCCCGCAGGCGCCGCGCCGCCCTGTCAAAGGTAAGATAGATAACAGGGGTGGTGAACAAGGTCAGCACTTGGCTTACCAAAAGTCCACCCACCATGGTAATACCCAACGGATGACGCAGTTCAGACCCAACACCGCCACCTAACATCAATGGCAAGGCCCCCAGCAGCGCCGCCATAGTCGTCATCAGGATAGGCCGCAGGCGTAGCAAGCAAGCCTCATGAATGGCATCGCGCGGCGATTTTCCCTCATTGCGTTCGGCATCCAGCGCAAAATCGATCATCATGATGGCGTTCTTTTTGACGATACCGATCAGCAGAATAATGCCGATGACACCGATCATGCCCAGGTCGTTGCCGGAAACCATCAGTGCCAGCAATGCACCTATACCGGCTGAAGGCAATGTAGAAAGAATTGTGACGGGGTGTATGTAGCTTTCGTACAGCACGCCCAGCACTATATACATGGTGACAATAGCCGCCAATATCAGGAATAGCTGGTTATTGAGTGAGGATCGAAAAGCAGAAGCCGCGCCTTGAAACTCGGTATCTATGCCGGCTGGCATGCCAATCTCGCGTTCGGCTTTTTCGATGACATCAACGGCCTCGCCAAGTGAGATATTGGGACGCAGATTGAACGAAATGGTCGTCGCTGGAAACTGTTCCAGATGGTTAATGACAAGCGGCGTGGTTTTTTCAGTGATTGTCGCAATGGCTTTAAGAGGTACTTGTGCGCCATCGGTCCCCGTCACATAAATATCATTCAACGCCTCTGGCCCGACTTGAAACTCTGGTTTGGCTTCTAATACAACGCGATATAAATTGGATTGGGTAAAGATCGTGGAAATCAAACGCTGGCCGAAAGCACTGTAAAGCGCATTATCAATCGCCGCCGTGGTAATGCCCAAACGACCTGCTGTTTGCCGGTCGATATTGACATACGCCTGCAAGCCCTGATCCTGCAAATCACTGGCAACATCCGCCAACTGAGGCTGCTGATTGAGTTTTTCCACCAGTTGCGGCACCCACAGACTGAGCTCCTTCGCATCGAGATCCTTAAGCGTGAACTGGTACTGGGTGCGGCTTAAGCGACTTTCGATGGTCAGATCCTGCACAGGCTGCATATAAAGATGGATGCCAGGCACAGCGGCGAGTTTGGGCTGCATGCGCTGGATGATTTGCGAGGCAGTTTCAGCACGGTCTGCATGCGATTTGAGATTAATCAGGAATCGACCACTATTGAGTGTGAGGTTAATGCCATCGACACCAATAAAGGAGGAGATGCTGTCTACGGCCGGGTCTTCAAGAAGCACCTTGGCCAAGGCCTGCTGACGTTCGGCCATTGCACCAAACGAAACTGACTGTGGCGCCTCAGAAATACCTTGAATAATGCCGGTATCCTGTACAGGGAAAAATCCCTTGGGTATGTAAATGTACAGCAATATCGTCAATAGCAAAGTTGCCAAGGCAATCAATAGTACCAGTGGCTGACGATCCAGCACCCATGTCAGCATCTTGCCGTAGCCAGCTATAATGCGCTCAAATAGCTGACCAACGGTGCGGTCGAAACGGCTACGCTCTGCTTCTGAGGTGTGATGCAATAATCTGGCACACATCATGGGCGTGAGCGTCAGTGACACTACGGCTGAAATAAGAATGGCTACGGCCAAGGTAATAGCAAACTCACGGAACAACCGCCCTACCACATCACCCATGAATAGCAGCGGAATGAGTACGGCAATCAACGAGACTGTCAGCGAAATAATGGTGAAGCCAATTTGCTTTGAGCCTTTCAACGCAGCTTCTAACGGGCTTTCACCTTCCTCAATATAGCGCGAGATGTTCTCTATCATCACAATCGCATCGTCCACCACAAAGCCAGTGGCAATTGTCAAGGCCATTAAGGTTAAGTTGTTGATACTGAACCCGGCCATATACATGACGGCAAAAGTACCTACCAGTGATAACGGCACAGCAACCGCCGGCACGATAGTGGCCGGGATATTGCGTAGAAAGATAAAAATGACCATCACCACCAGCACTACTGCCAGCATCAGCTCAAACTCCACATCGTGCACAGAAGCACGAATAGTCGTGGTACGGTCGCTCAACACCTTAACTTCAATAGATTCAGGTAAATTGGTCTGTAGCTCAGGCAGTAATTGCTTGATGCGATCTACAACTTCAATCACATTCGCGCCTGGTTGCCGCTGGATATTAAGCAAGATGGCAGGCTTGTCGTTGCCCCAGGCAGCAAGGCGCTTGTTCTCGGCACCATCCACCAAGTCAGCAACATCGCCAAGATGTATAGCCGCGCCATTACGGTAGGCCAGGATAAGCTGGCGATACTCCGCAGCTGTTTTGAGTTGGTCATTTGCATCAATGGTGGACGCCTGCGCAGGTCCATCAAAACTGCCTTTGGCCTGATTGACGTTAGCCGCACCAATTGAATTGCGCACATCATCAATATTCAGATTATTTGCCGCCAGTGCTTTCGGGTTCACCTGTACACGCACGGCCGGCCGCTGTCCACCGCTCAGGCTGACCAGACCAACGCCCGGCAGCTGCGATATTTTCTGTGCCAAACCAGTGTCAACAAGGTCTTCAATACCCGGCAATGGCAAAGTGGATGAACTGACCGCCAAGGTCATGATAGGTGCATCGGCCGGATTCACTTTGCTGTAGACCGGCGGCATCGGCAAGTCGCCAGGCAGGAAACTTGCCGCACGGTTGATGGCAGCCTGCACCTCTTGTTCAGCAACGTCTAAAGTAAGCGCCAGACTAAATTGCAAGGTAATCACAGAGGCGCCGCCTGAACTGGTGGAAGACATCTGCTTAAGGCCGGCGACTTGGCCAAACTGCCGTTCCAGCGGTGCGGTAATAGATGAAGTTGTGACCTCAGGACTGGCGCCAGGGTACAAGGTAGTGACCTGTATCGTCGGATAATCAACTTCGGGCAATGCAGATATCGGCAGGATGCGGTAAGCCAGGATACCCACCAGCAATATGGCAACCATCAATAGCGAGGTTGCCACTGGCCGCATGATAAATAAACGTGACGGATTCATATTTCAGCCTCGAATACAAGCATGCTGAGAACAAGCATTCTATGGTCTTGCATCCAGTGGCCATGCCGACTGGTTTGCCTATACGGCAGATAGCGCAGGGTTAACGCTGCGCTGTGGTATGCCACGCCATTCATGGTGCTGATGACCGTTTGTGATCTCGGTGCTTAACCCCCGCTTGCGGGCTGGCTGCTGCATCTGCAGCTGCGCCAGCTTGCTTGTTACCTGATTTTTTCTGGTCATTATGTTTTGCTAACTCTACTTTTGCGCCTTCGCGCAATTTATCTGCACCATCGGTCACCAGCAAATCACCTGATGCAACATCGCCTTCAATTGCAGACAACTCACCTTCTACTACCGTGACCTTCACCGGCTTGACGGCGATGGTCTGGTCAGCTTTTACCTGATAGACAAAAGTCCCCTGAGATCCACGCTGAATAGCTGCATTAGGGATAACAGTTGCATCTTTATTGATGCCTAGCTGCACCTTGACATTGACGAACTGGTTAGGGAAAAGACTTTCATCCTCATTCGCAAACTGCGCTTTCAGCTTCACCGTACCGGTAGTGGTATCAATTTGGTTATCCGTGCTGGACAGAAAACCATCTGCCAGTTTTTTTTGCTGATCTCGTCCGTATACGACAACCGGTAATTTCTCGCCTTTGCGCACAGGCGCCAGCACTGAAGCAAGGTTATCTTGAGGAATGGAAAAAATCACCGTAATGGGTTTCACTTGGGCGATACTTAAAATGCCGTTGACGTCTGACTGATGCACAATATTGCCGGCATCTACTTGGCGCAGGCCAACACGGCCACTGATAGGCGCCGTGATACGGGTATAAGTCAATTGCAGCTTGGCATTGTCAATTTGGCTCTGGTCAGCCTGGATAGTCCCCAGATATTGATTGACCAAGGAGTGCTGCGTTGCCACCTGTTGCTCAGGGGCAGAGTCTTGCGCCAGCAAAGTCTTGTACCGCTCAAGGTCTAGCTGCGCGTTTTTCAGTAAGGCCTGATCTTTAGCCAACTGCCCCTGTGCTTGCGACAGTTGCACCTGATAGGGCCGCGGGTCAATCTCCGCCAGCAATTCCCCCTGATTTACATACTGGCCTTCATTAAACAGCACGCGCATCAACTGCCCATCCAGATGCGTCCGAATAACCACATTATTGCGCGGCGTGACCGTGCCTATCGCATTCATATAGACATTGATATTCATGGTTTTAGCGGCCACCGCAGTAACGGTTGCCGGTCGTTTGACCGCTTTTTTCTCTTGTTCCGCAGCTTTTTGGTTATCGGTAAAGTGACGAAAGCCAAAAAATACAATCAGGCCAATAACCAGCACGATAAGCAGTGACTTAAGCCACGTCTTCATGCCCGAGCTAGTTTGACCTGATTCACGCCGATGCAATGCCTCTTCTGGACGAGGTGTATTTTTTGTTATTGGTTCGATCACGATGGGCTTCTTTCAAAATTAAGCGCACAGGTTAATTACTAGCAGTCGCTTTTCACAAGCTTATTTTA
>DIZU01000086.1:0-3936 GCA_002429455.1 Methylotenera sp. UBA6020
GCATTTACCCGGCGGGCCTTGCTGTTGCAACAGTGTCACAAATAGAAATTACCCCCGACTCGCCTTTTGCCCGTATCATTTGCGTGCCTACCGGCGGAGTTGAAAATCATCGGCAAGTGCTGCTGGTGAGCATCCCGCAGACTACTGAGGCACCTCCACATAATGCAGCTGTTATTCACGCAGCGCCTAGTCAGCCAGCTGCTAACAAGGCAAAAATTGAAAGTGCTCAGAAACCAGCCCCAAAAACGCCAGAAAAATCCTTAGAAAAAGTTACTGAAAAAACTACAGCAACAGAAATAGCCCCAGAAAAACAACAGCCCAATACCACGAGCCAACCAAATGCACCCGAGTAAGCTCAAATCCATTTACTTATCGCTCATCTTAGCGTTTATTTGCCTGTTATTGCCATGGTCAGGCCTTACCCTGCAATTGCGGCCAGATTTCTTGTTGCTGGTGATCATCTATTGGCTGATACGTGCGCCTAATTTATGCAATGTAGGCACTGCATGGTTTGTTGGTTTATTTGTAGACTTAGCTACAGGCGGAACTTTTGGTCAATATGCCTTGGCATATACCATCACCGCATTTTTTGCGGTTATTTATCAACGCCGCTTAGTGCTATTTAACGGCACACAACAGTTATTCTATGTGTTTTTACTGCTGATTATTTCGCAAGTGATCTTACTCATACTTAAAACTTTCGCTGGTGCACAGCTTTTAGGCTGGGCCTACTTCTTGCCCAGCGTCACTGGCGTTTTATTGTGGCGAATTGCTGTAACCTTTGGCTTAAAAACAGGCGGACGCTCGCGTGGTATTTGATATCGCGGTGCCGAACATCACCATGCCGGGGTTCGATATTGCCAATATCGCAATGCCTAATATTTAACCATGCGTGCTGAACTTAAAAATTACCAGCATGAGCAATATTACTTCAAGCTCCGATTAGGTGTCGCGGCATTCATCGTACTGGGCCTGTTTGGCCTGCTTGCCTTTCGCTTTTTTTATTTACAGATCAAACAATACAATCATTACCAAACACTCGCTGAAAACAATCGAATCTCGTTGGTGCCCATCGTACCCAATCGCGGTTTGATTCTTGATAAAAATGGCGTGGTGCTCGCCCACAATTTCTTTGTATATACACTTGAAATCACCCCTTCAAAAGTAGCTGACCTGGAAGCAACCATCGCTACAATTAGCCAACTGGTCGAGATCAGTGCGCTTGACCGTAAACGCTTCAACAAACTCCATGAAGAAAGCCATAATTTTGAAAGTGTGCCAATTCGCACACACCTCAATGAAGTTGAGGCGGCCAAATTTGCAGTCAATCATTACCGTTTTCCAGGCGTGGAAATCAAGTCCAGACTATTTCGACATTATCCTCTAGGCAAGTTAGGCGCGCACATGGTGGGCTATATCGGGCGCATTAATGACAAAGATTTAGCTAATCTTGACAAAGAGGGTGATCTGTCTAATTACAAAGGCTCTGACCACATAGGCAAAAGTGGTGTGGAACAGTTTTATGAGCGCTACTTGCACGGCACCACAGGCTTTCAACAAGTCGAGATTGATGCCGATGGTCGCGCGGTACGCGTGTTGTCCAGCACCGCCCCAGCACCGGGCGACAACATCATTTTATCGATCGATAGCAAACTGCAGGAAATTGCCGAAACAGCTTTTGGCGAGCATCGTGGCGCATTGGTTGCTATCAACCCTAAAACGGGCGAGGTATTAAGCTACGTCAGTCAGCCAACATTTGACCCTAATTTGTTTGTGGATGGGATTGATGTTGAAAACTGGAAATCACTCAATGATTCGTTAGACAAACCGTTAATCAATCGCCCAATTCGCGGCATTTATCCGCCAGGCTCTACATTTAAGCCTTTTGTTGCCATGGCCGGCTTAGAAAATGGCAAACGTACACCGCCATTTTCCATCCATGACACAGGTTACTTTACCCTACCCAACAGTGTGCATAAATACCGCGACTGGAAGCCAGGCGGTCATGGCATGGTAGATATGCAACGCGCGATTACGATTTCTTGTGATACGTTTTTTTATGGCCTAGCGCTAGAACTCGGCATAGACAAATTAGCGGCATTTGTCAGTCACTTTGGCTTTGGTAAAAAAACCGGTATCGATATTCAAGGTGAAATTGACGGCTTGCTCCCCACGCCTGAATGGAAAATGCGCCGCTACAAACAACCCTGGTATCAGGGTGAAACCGTGATTGCAGGTATTGGGCAAGGCTATACTTTAGTCACGCCATTACAACTGGCACAAGCCACTGCAATATTAGCCAATAAGGGTGTGGCGATGAAGCCGCATTTAGCGACGCAAATTCAAAAAGCAATTACCGGTGAAAGCCAGCTGATTCCGACGGTAATACAAGATAAAATCGACCTTAATCCGGACAATCTGGAGATTGTGAAACGCGGCATGATAGATGTAACATTGCCGGGCGGCACGGCCGCCAGTGTAGGCGCCAACGCGACTTACGCCATCGCCGCAAAAACTGGCACGGCGCAAGTGATTGGCATCAAGCAAAATGAAAAATATAATGCGAATAGCATTAACGAACGTCACCGTGACCATGCTTTATTCATTGCCTATGCCCCTGCGGATGATCCCAAAATTGCACTGGCGGTGATTGTTGAAAATGGTCAGCATGGTGGTTCTACTGCGGGCCCAATTGCTAGGAAAGTGATGGATTATTACCTGTTGGGTAAATTGCCCGCGGCAGAAATAACCCCGGGCACATTAAAAGAAGTCACTAAAGCGCTAACCAAACCTTCTGGCAATCATACAGAACCAGTACCCGAAGAAGAATTACATGATTAGCAAACTATTACAGCATATGGTTAAACACATTGATGCATTCTTGATGACGTGTTTATTTTTCACGTTGTTGGTCGGCCTATTTGTACTCTATAGCGCATCTGGACAGAGTTTTGCACGCGTGTATGCACAAGGCATTAACATTATTGTGGCATTAAGCTTCATGTGGGCAGCGGCCAATGTTGCACCCAATCAGTTACAACGAATTGCGCTACCACTTTATGTACTGGGCGTTTTACTGTTAATTACCGTTACCCTATTCGGATCGATTAGCCACGGCGCACGCCGTTGGCTGAATCTAGGTTTCACGCTCATTCAACCTTCAGAAATCATGCGCATTGCCATGCCGATGATGCTCGCATGGTATTTCTCTAAACGAGAAGGCAAGCCCATGATGGCCGATTTTGCCATTGGCGGCTTGTTATTGTTAGTGCCGGTTGCTTTGATAATCAAACAGCCCGACCTAGGCACCGCATTACTGATCGCCGCGTCAGGTTTTTATGTATTGTTTTTGGCGGGGTTAAGTTGGAAGCTACTGCTAGGCAGTACCGTTCTATTTGCAGCGTCCACCCCGGTATTATGGTCCATGCTGCATGATTACCAGCGGCGACGCATAGAAATTTTGCTAGATCCCACACAGGATCCGCTTGGCGCAGGCTACCACACCATACAGGCGACCATCGCCCTGGGCTCTGGCGGTATCGCAGGCAAGGGCTGGCTCAAGGGGACACAGGCACAGCTGGACTTTTTACCCGAGCGTACCACCGACTTTATTTTCGCAGTATTTGGCGAAGAGTTTGGTCTATTGGGCAATCTATTACTACTCGGACTTTTTAGCTTAATTATTTTGCGCGGTTTAGTCATTGCATCTCAAGCACAAAGTACCTTTACCCGGCTGCTGGCGGGCAGTATCACGCTAACTTTTTTCACTTATGCCTTTGTCAACATGGGCATGGTCAGCGGAATTTTACCTGTGGTAGGTGTACCATTACCCCTCATTAGCTATGGCGGCACTTCTATGGTGACGTTATGTTTAAGCTTTGGTATCTTAATGAGCATACACACACATAAAAAATTGGTGGCAACATAATGTTTAAT
>DIZU01000086.1:4135-7044 GCA_002429455.1 Methylotenera sp. UBA6020
TTAATCTGCAAAAATACGTCATATTATTAAGCGTCGCGTTGCTCACAGCGTGCGCTGGCAACTCTACGATCAAACCGACGGTCAACGCGCCAGCGGCTTCAAAGCAAACAGCCGGAGCAAAACCATCGTCAAAGACCGGCGCTGGTGGTTACTATTTAGATGATGGCCCGGGTGATAATGCACCAGCCGATATTGATAGCATTCCGGATGCAACATTAAAAACCGAGGTGCCACTTGTGCGCGCCAACAAACCTTATAGCGCGCTGGGCCAGCAATACACGCCGATGACCGCTTATATGCCTTACAAAAAACAGGGTGTTGCCTCCTGGTACGGTAAACGCTATCACGGCAAAAAAACCTCTACTGGCGAAATTTATGACATGTACGCGATGTCCGGCGCGCATACCATACTACCGATACCTAGTTATGCCAAAGTCACCAATCCAGCTAATGGCCGCTCTGTGGTCGTACGCATCAACGATAGAGGCCCGTTCAAACATGATCGATTGATTGACTTATCCTATGCCGCCGCCTACAAGTTAAGGTTGATTGGCCAGGGCAGTGGTTTAGTTGAGGTGGAAACAATTGATACCAGTGCAGAAGCGATGCAGAAAATATCTAGCAGTCATCCAGCACCGCTAGTAAGCCCAGCATCCGTTGAGGCGCCGCAAGTCAGTCCAACTGCGGTAATACAATCCTCAATCGTAGCACCTGCAATTACTTCAACAGCATCGGTTAACTCTGCACCAGCTATCACGCCAGCCAATACAAACATCAGCAGCTCAAATGTACAGTATTACGTACAAACAGGGGCCTTTAAGCATGAAGCGAATGGCGACCTTTTACAGAAAAAAATTCAGGGTTTAGACCTTGCCGAAAATGTTGGCGTTGCTAACGTGTATAATAAGGGCTTGTACCGCGTGCGGCTGGGGCCTTATCCGAGCAAAAGAGAGGCTGATACCTCAGCTGACAATATCCGCAAGCAATTAAACATTTCTACTATCGTGCTGTTTTAACAAAAAAACCGTGCAATAAATAAACATCCAATAAGCCAATCGATTAAATTTCATGCAAACAATTACCCGTACCGTTTTAGCTTTTATTACTCTCAGCCTGTCGCTTGCGCAATCTGCGCACGCGGCAAATGCACAAATTGCACCCCCGCCTAGCTTGGCAGTCAAAGCGTACCTGCTTGAAGACTTCAATAGTGGCCATATAATTGCTGCACAAAACAGTGATATGCGCATTGAGCCGGCCTCGCTAACTAAAATAATGACGGCTTATTTAGCTTTTAAGGCACTTAAGAATGATCATCTACAACTCACGCAAACACTGCCAGTGAGCGTAGTTGCCTGGAAAATTGAAGGCTCCAAAATGTTTATCGAGCCGAACAAACCTGTGACCGTAGATGAACTTTTACACGGCACCATTATTCAATCAGGCAATGACTCTTCTATTGCTTTGGCTGAAGGCATCGCCAGCTCGGAAGTGCTATTTGCTGAAATGATGAATAAAGAGGCGCAGCGTTTGGGCATGAAAAATACCCATTATATGAACGCAACCGGCCTACCTGACCCACAACATTACACCACGGCAAATGATCTTGCGATATTAGCCACCGCCTTGATTCGTGACTTTCCTGATGAATATAAACGTTTGTATTCAGTAAAAGAATATACTTATAACAAAATCACCCAACCCAACCGTAACCGCTTGCTTTGGCTAGACCCCAATGTAGATGGTATGAAAACAGGGCACACAGAATCAGCTGGATTTTGCTTGATTTCTTCAGCAAATCGCAATGGCACACGTCGTATTTCAGTCGTGTTAGGCGCACCTACTGATGCCGCACGTGCGACAGAAAGCCAAAAGTTGCTTAATTACGGATTTCAATTTTTTGATTCCAACTTAGTCTATAAAGGTGGACAAAGCATCAGCCAGCTTAAAGTATGGAAGGGCAATGAAAATCAAGTAGCTTCAACGGTCGCCAATGATTTATACATCACCTTACCCAAAGGCGAATATGCGAACGTAAAAGCGGTAATTTCAAGCACACAGCCTTTAATTGCGCCGATTAAAAAGGGGCAAGTTATCGGCAATATTAAATTCATTCTGAATGGCACAACAATCGATCAGCGCACATTAGTTGCCGCCAAATCCATTGACGGCGCGGGTATTCTAGGCCGTGCGTGGGATTCAATTAAACTACTATTACAATAAGCTATCTTTATAAATCATGGCCGATATAGAAGAACATACCGCAGCACCCTTAATCGACTTTCCGTGTGATTTTCCTATCAAAGTGATGGGGGAAACACAAGACGCATTTGCAGAAACAATCATTGCGCTTATTCAAACCATCGTGCCTGCATTTAACGCAGCCCACATTGAAATGCGTGCAAGCTCTGGGGGCAAATATATCAGCCTCACTTGCACCGTGCATGTTGTTTCACAAGCGCAATTAGACGATATTTACCGCTTACTGAGTGCGCATCCACTGGTTAAATTCGCACTTTAACCTTTAAAACATACTCAAGTAGCAAGTAAAAATTCACATTCTGATTGTTCGAGCATCCACTAAGCGGACTTCCTGCTTATCGGCTTTGTGAGTAACGCAGCAGAACAACGGGATCTAGATTTTTAGAGGCGCGATTAATGCAACTACCTTTAATAGTGCGGCACTTAGGCATTACAGATTTTGCAGCCACCTGCCTGGCCATGCAGCGCTTCACGGCTGAACGCACAATCAATACAGCAGATGAATTATGGCTAACAGAGCACCCCGCCGTTTATAGCTTGGGTCTGAACCGTAAGCAGGTCCGCTTGCCAGACCGCGACGACATTCCATTAGTACATACTGATCGTGGTGGGAAAATCACCTACCATGGTCCAGGCCAAATCATCATTTA
>DIZU01000086.1:7303-7467 GCA_002429455.1 Methylotenera sp. UBA6020
TTAAGTCTTAATGTAAACATGGATCTGAGCCCATTTGGAGCGATAGACCCGTGTGGTTATGTCGGCTTAAAAGTCACCCAAACTAGAGATTTAGGCATTGATGCCAACATACAAACTATTGGTGAATTACTGCTCGAAACGCTCACCGCTAAGCTTTCAAATTA
>DIZU01000029.1:0-7659 GCA_002429455.1 Methylotenera sp. UBA6020
GTGGATAGTTCGCTCCGTCCATTAGGCGCAGAGGCGCTGATTCGCTGGCTACACCCGGAACGTGGACTGGTGTCGCCGTTCCATTTTATTCCGCTGGCGGAAGAAACCGGCCTGATCCTGACTATCGGGCAATGGGTGTTGGAAACGGCTTGCGCCCAGCTAAAACTATGGCAGCAAGACACACTTACCCGCAACCTCACGCTGTCGGTGAACGTCAGCGCCAAACAATTCCGCCAAGTCGACTTTGTGGCACAGGTACAAGCGGTTGTGCAACGCCATGCCATCAATCCGATGCGGCTCAAGCTGGAATTGACAGAAAGCATATTGCTGGAACAGATAGAGGAGACCATTGCCACCATGAACGCCCTGAAGGAAATTAGTGTCAGGTTCTCCCTGGACGATTTTGGTACCGGCTATTCATCGCTGCAATACCTGAAACGCCTGCCTCTGTATCAGCTGAAGATTGATCAATCGTTCGTGCGCGATATTGCCGTCGATAACAGTGATCAAGCCATTGTGCGCACCATCATCGCCATGGCGCAAACGCTGAACCTGAATGTCATCGCCGAGGGCGTGGAAACTGAAGAGCAGCGGCAGCTGCTTTTGCAAAACGGCTGCAATACCTATCAAGGCTATCTGTTCGGCAGACCTGTGCCGATTGTACAGTTTGAGGCAGTGCTGAAGCTGTAATCCCGTCTCTGTCAGTCAGACCAAGGCTGGACAAATCTTCTTTCTAATGATGTTATTTATTGGTCTTTTTAAGTAACTTGAGCAGAAACTTCATTCAGGGCCTTAAGCGCATAAGGGAGCTGCACATTAGCATCAATAATATCCATAAGCGATGCACTTGACAGCGAACTATAATCCCATGATACTGGTAGCAGTATTACATTTGAAAAAGGTAAACCCGACTGAAAAGCGGGGGCACAAAATCACCGGTCTACGGGGTAAAGGCTCTAGGACAGCGGGAGTACCAGATGTGCGGATTCTCCCGTATTTCTTGCTAGTAACCTCCCACTCTTCCTGCCAGTTTGTCCTTGCCTTTCCGGAATCGCATCTGTAGTTTTGTGGGAGAGACAATGTTACTGCACCAACCTACCGTTGATGCCTTGATCGACAGCATGGCACCGAGCGCCGAGGACGTGCAGTCGCGCAAGGATTTTCTTGGCTTCGGTGAGCATGAGGCCCAACTTCTCAAAGAACTGGGGCCGATGTTGGCACCCCTGGAAGACTCGCTCGCCGAGTCCTTCTACAGCCATCTTGAGGCTAATCCGGAAACGCGTGCCATGCTCGGTGGAACTGAGCAAATAGCGCGACTTAAGCAGAAGCAGCGCGAATATTTCAAGCAAGTTCTGGGTGGCGATTACGGCTCAGATTATATCCGAAGTCGCCTGCACGTCGGCGTAACTCATCAGCAAATCGGCCTGGAGCCGCGCTGGTATCTCGGTGCCTACGGCAAATACCTGTCATGGCTACTGCCAGAGGTGATGCGTCTGGTCGACAACGACTCCGAACGTTTTCTTGCTTACTCGCAAGCGATCATCAAGGTCGCATTGTTTGATTCTGAACTTTCCTTGTCGGCCTATTTTCATGCTGACCATCAAATGCTGCGCCTGCTCGCGCAGGTGTTTGAAAGCAATCTTGAGGCGGTCATCATTGCCGACATCGAAGGCCGAATGTTGCATGCCAACAAGTCAGTAGCAACAATTACCGGCTTCGCCTCGGAAGCCTTGATTGGCACTCCTATGCAGAATCTGCTTGCGGACATTGAGCCAGAGCTATACGACACACTTTGGACTACGGTCACCAGCGGCGGTCAGTGGCAAGGGGAAATTTGGCAGAAGCGCAAGAGCGGCGACGAATATCTGGCATGGATGAACATGAACGCCGTGAAGGATGCGGCTGGAAAAGTCACGCAAGTGATTGCCGAATTTTCTGATATCACCGCCTTCAAGCAGACTCAGGAAGCGCTGGCAAGGCGTACAGAGGAACTGGCCAACTCCAATCAGGAGCTGGAACAGTTTGCTTATGTGGCCTCGCATGACCTGCAGGAGCCGCTACGCATGGTCGCTAGCTACACACAGTTGCTGGCGCGCCGTTACAAGGACAAGCTGGATCAGGACGCTAACGAATTCATTAACTTTGCCGTGGATGGCGCCACCCGCATGCAGGCACTCATTATTGACTTGCTTACCATGTCGCGCATTGGCACGCATGGTAAGCCTATCGAATCCTGCGAATCTTCGGTTGCGTTTGAGCGAGCAACTTCCAATCTGCGGCTTGCTATCGACGAGTCGGGAGCGGTGGTGACCCGCGATGCCATGCCTAAGCTGACGGCGGATGTTTCGCAACTTACGCAGTTGTTCCAGAACCTGATCGGCAACGCCATCAAGTTCCGCGGCGAGACTTCGCCGACCGTGCATGTGGGTGCCGAGAAAAAAAGCGGAGAATGGTTATTCTCTGTGCGTGACAACGGTATAGGCATCGCGCCTGATTTTTTTGACCGTATTTTCATTATTTTTCAACGCTTGCATGGCAAGCATGAGTATCCCGGTACCGGGATCGGCCTGTCCGTCTGCAAGAAGATTGTTGATCGTCACGGTGGCAAGATCTGGATAGAGTCCGAACCGGGCAACGGTACAGTTTTTTATTTCACCTTACCTGTGAATCATGGGGAAAGGAAACATCATGGAGAGTGAATTGGGTAGACAGGTAGAGTTTTTATTGGCCGAGGATAATCCCGGCGACGTCAGGCTAACGCAGGAAGCGCTGCGGGAGAGCAAGATACGCAACAATCTTAATGTAGTCACGGATGGCATGGAGGCGATGGCATTTCTGCGCCGGCAGGGCAAGTATGTCAACGCCCCGACACCTGATGTGGTGCTACTGGATCTCAACCTGCCCAAGAAGGATGGGCGCGAAGTGTTGGCGGAAATCAAATCTGACCCGGTGCTGAAGCGCATTCCAGTGGTGATTATCACCTCTTCTGAAGCCGAGAAAGATATTCTGCGCACTTACGATCTACATGCAAATTGTTACGTTAGCAAGCCAGTGGATTTAGATCAGTTTATCAAGGTTATTCAGGCTATCGAGAATTTCTGGCTGACCATTGTCAAGCTGCCGACTGACCTTGGAGATTAACCGTCCATGAATAGCAAGCCGCTCAACATACTGCTGGTGGAGGATAATCTCGGTGATATCCGCCTAGTGCGCGAACTGCTGGATGCGGATCGTAGCGAACGCTTCGTGCTGGTGACGGCGGATCGTTTGGAGAGTGCGCTAGCGATATTGGAAAACCAGGATATTACGGCCATTCTGCTTGATTTACAGTTGCCTGACGGCGACGGCCTGGATACTCTTCTTAAAATACATGCCAATGCGCCGGGCGTGCCTATCGTCGTGCTGAGTAGCACCGCAGACGAGAGTCTTGCTGTCAAGTCGGTACAGCAAGGTGCCCAGGATTTTCTAGTCAAGGGCCACGTGGGTGGTCACCAACTCACGCGCTCTTTGCGTTACGCCATCGAGCGCAAGCGGATGGAGGAGAGCTTGAATCATCTCGCACATCACGACAGCCTGACAGGTTTGGCCAATCGCAAATATTTTTACGATCGCCTTAAGAATGCAATCGCATTGGCGCGACGGCAGGGAAGTCAGTTGGCGCTGTTGCTGCTTGATCTCAACCACTTCAAGTCTATCAACGATACGTTCGGTCATCATGTTGGTGATCTAGTGTTGCAAGGGGTGGCGCAAAGGCTGCGTGAATGTGTGCGCGAGACCGATTGTGTGGCACGTATCGGTGGTGATGAATTTACCATTATTCTTGCCGGCATCCATAATGAAGAGGATGCGGTTGCGGCGACGGGCAAGATTCTCGAGTCCATGGAGCAGCCTTTTCTGGTTGACGGGCGCTCACTGGATGTCAGTGCCAGCATTGGCATCAGCATCTACCCGACGGACGCGGATAATCTGGAATCTCTGGTACGCAATGCCGATACTGCCATGTATCAGGCTAAGGCCGAGATCGGCGTGCAGAATACCTATCGTTTCTTTTCTTCCAGTATGAATGTCAGGGCAAGCGCAGACCGTGAGCTGCAGCATGAACTCTCACAAGCGCTGGCGCGAGGCGAGTTCATCATCAATTATCAGCCGCAGGTCGATGTCAAAAGCGGTCTCATCAATGGTATGGAGTCCTTGCTGCGCTGGCAGCATCCACAACGCGGCCTGCTGTTGCCAGGACAGTTCATGGGTGTGCTGGAAAGCTCGTCGCTTATTCTGGAAGTTGGTGCATGGGTGTTGCGTACGGCGTGTGTACAAGGGCGAGTTTGGCGGGATTTTTTTGGAGCACCGCTGATACTGTCGGTCAACCTCGCACCACGCCAGCTACTGCAGGTCGACTTTGCTGAACAGGTCGCGGCCATTCTGGAAGAAAGCGGCTTGGAGCCGCAATGTCTGGAGTTGGATATCCCTGAGCATGCTTTATGGGAAGACGAGGCGCATGCTTTTGAGCAAATCACCAAACTTAATCGGCTTGGTGTCAGGCTGGCACTGGATAATTTCGGTAATGGGCGCGCTTCATTTTATTACCTGCGCAAGTTTCCGTTTCATGTCATTAAGCTTGATCGCCGGCTTACTCAGGAAGCATCGGCTACTGCCGATGGCGCTGATCTGGCACGTGCTGTCATCCAGGTGGCACATGTGTTCCGCATGAAAGGATTGGCAGGCGGGGTCGAAACCACGGCGCAGCTCGATACCTTGCGCAATCTCTCTTATGACGATGCTCAAGGCTATCTCTATTGCCATCCGCTGCCTTCTGAGGCGGCGACCGAACTATTGCGGCGAGGGCAACACCTCGGCCCGGTTAGCGAGCGCATAGCATGAAGGTGTTACTGGTAGAGGATAATCCGGGCGATGCGCGTCTGCTGGAGCTCATGCTGCAAGATGTGTTGCCGACCTGCAGTCTGACACACGCGGATACGCTGGCGAAGGCGATGTCGCAGGCCTGCTTAATGCGCTTCGATATCATCCTGCTTGATCTATCGTTGCCCGACTCACAAGGCAATGGCACATTCTGGCGGCTGCATGAGCTGGTGCCAGACGTTCCCATTATCGTTATGACGGGTCTTGATGACGAGACTTTGGCTATGGAGTTGGCACAAGCCGGCGCTCAGGATTATCTGGTCAAGGGTAGCGTAGATGGGCGTTGGCTGTTGCGCGTCATGCGTTACGCAATTGAGCGTAAGCGGGCCGAGCTGGAATTACGGCAAAGCGAAGCCAAGGTGCGCGCCTTATACGAGGCTGTGCCAGATTTACTGTTGTTTCTGGACCGTGAAGGCCGCTTCCTTGAGCACAAACCTGCCAAGGATTTCCAGACTTATCTTGAGCCGGAGCAGTTTCTGGGCCGTACCATTCAGGAAGTCATGCCGCAGGAGATTGCCGAACTAGCGATGGCCTGCCTGGAGAAGGCTGCGCTTGGCGGAGAGATTGCTTCTTTCGAATACCAGATGGCACTGCCTGATGGAATCTCTAATTATGAGTCGCGCTTCATCCGTACCAGCGGGGAACAAGTGCTATGTATCGTGCGCGACATCAGCGAGCGCAAGCGCACCGAGCAACGGTTACATTTTCTCGCCCACTATGATGCACTGACCGGCCTGCCTAACCGGTTATTATTCAATGACAGCTTGCGATTGGCACAGTCGTATGCCAATCGCACCAGCGATAGTATGGCCTTGATGTTTATCGACCTCGATCGCTTCAAGAACATCAATGATACGCTGGGCCACAGCATAGGCGATAAGCTGCTGCAGCAGGTTGGCGGCCGCATCTCGCTTTGCGTCCGTGAGACCGATACCGTAGCGCGGATGGGCGGCGATGAGTTCGCCGTCATTCTTGCGAATGTACGGGTAGAGCAAGACGCGGCAGTCGTTGCAGAAAAAATTATCGATGCACTGCGACTGCCATTCATGGTCGGCGAGCACGAGGTATTTGTTGGCGCCAGTATCGGCATTACTTTTTACCGTCCCGGTCAGGATGACCGCGAAATTCTGCTGGAAAAGGCCGATGTGGCGATGTACCACGCCAAGGAACGTGGCCGCAACAATTACCAGTTCTATTCGCCGGAAATGGATGCGGTTGCCTATGAGCGTCTGGTGATGGAGAATCATCTGCGCCATGCGCTGGATCGTGACGAATTCATCCTATATTACCAACCGCAGGTGGCTGTGGAGAGCGGCAGGGTCACGGCGGTGGAGGCATTGCTGCGCTGGCAGCATCCGGAGCGTGGTCTGGTTGCGCCCGGAGAATTCATTTCCTTGTTGGAGGAGAATGGCCTGATCGTTCCGGTGGGCAAGTGGGTATTGCAAACTGCGTGTCGGCAGGGGCGCATCTGGTACGAGGCCGGTACACCGGTGCGCGTGGCGGTCAATCTTTCTGTTCGCCAGTTCAAGCATCCCACCCTCGTCGACGATGTGGCGGAGATTCTCAAGCAAAGTGGGCTGCCACCAGAACTGCTGGAACTGGAGCTGACCGAAAGCATGTTTATGGAAAGCGCTGCAGTCAATGTAAACAAGCTCGTGCAACTTAAGGCGCTAGGTGTTTCTCTCGCCATCGACGATTTTGGTAGCGGGGCATCCTCGCTAGCGTACCTTAAGGATTTTCCAGTCGATACGCTCAAGATATGCCAGTCATTTGTGCTCAACTTGCCACATAATAACGACGATAGCGCAATTGCCAGTGCTGTACTCAACCTGGCACAGGCCATGAACTTTACCAGCGTGGCGGAAGGCGTGGAGAATGATCAGCAGGCCGACTTCTTACGTGAGCGGCGCTGTGATTACTTTCAGGGCTACCTGTTCAGCAAACCGCTGCCAATTGATGAGTTGGATCGACTGCTAAATGGTGGCGTAGTACAAATGAAATAGACTGTTCGACTAACTATTGCACTCACAAGTACAGCCTATTACAGCTATGGGTGATGGGTCTGTCAGGCATTTTTCAGCTCTTGGGATAACTGTTTGCTGATGACCGTGGGTAAATGTTTAGGTGATTTAATGCGTAGCTGTTTATTTACATTCATTCTGCCAAATACCACTTCAATATCCTTGTTTGTCACGCCAAATGCCTCTGCCAGGAACCGAACCATATGATCGGTTGCCCTGCCCGCCACCGGTGCGGCAGTAACGCTCACTTTGAGTTGATTGCCTTTAGCTTTGCCGATAGCATCCTGTTTTGCGCTAGGGGTGCCAAGAATATTCAGCACCAAGGTTTCGCCATCCCAGGCACAGAAAGACTTCATCGCTAATTTTTTATGTACTAGGCTTTCTTCGCTAGACGATTGCGTGCTTTTTACTTTAGCCTTGCTGGATTTGTGTTTCAAAGGCCAGGCCCAAAAATTTGCTCCCATTCAGAATGGCTGGTGTGCTTCTTCAACCGTTGCATAATTTTTTGGGCGGTGTTATGTAATGGGATCGGATGCTTTGGCCCCAGTGTACGAATCCGCTCCATAAGGGTCTCCTTAGAGATCGGAAAGTCGCTACCCTTGTAGGCAAAAGCAATTTTGTTGCCTTGCTCTTCGGCATCTACCACGACCACTTTGTCCTCGAAACTATCACGGATGCGTGAGGAATAAGTGCCAAACTTGAGGTCACTCGCCAGCATATT
>DIZU01000029.1:7816-10259 GCA_002429455.1 Methylotenera sp. UBA6020
GGATGACCATCTTCATTAAAGCCATCAATAAGCAGTACGTCAATTTTATCGGTTTGATTGACAACATAATCGCTGCCGTCGGCATGTAGCACGCTAAACCTATCGTTGTCATCCGGGATCTTGAATTTTTCGCGTAAAGCAATTACGTGATTATTAATTTCCACGGCGGTAAAGTGTGCATCAGGCAAATGCTTGGCACAATACTTCGCCAGCGAGCCGCCGCCCAAGCCTATCATTGCAATACGTTGCGGGTCCGGTTGAAAGAACAAGAACCCCATCATGGTTCGGGTATAGCCGAGCACCAGATACTCTGGCTCATGCCTGCGCATAACGCTCTGTATTGAGCGTGTATCGAAGTGCATGGAAAGCATAGTGTCTTCGTCGTAGACAAATGGTACGTCAGGCAAATTTTTCTCAGCGGCTGCCTTGAATTGCTCTTGAAAATCTTTAAGTCGATTAGCAGGGGTTGTCATATTTCAATCGTGATAAAATTCGATGATGGTTAAACATATAGATCAGAATAAGGCCGTTTCGTGACGGAAAACAGCCAGATAATCCGTTTTTTTCGTGAGCGCATTCCTGCTTTTGAGTGCGTACCGGGCTGCCACGACTGCTGTGGGCCAGTTACGGCCTCTACAGAAGAGGTGGCTAGATTGCCAGTTAAAAGTGATGCTGAGCATGATGAGGCGCTGGCCGAACTCAACTGTCCATATCTGGGCGATAATGGCTGTCAGGTCTATGGTGAGAGGCCTTTAATTTGTCGTCTCTTTGGCACGACGCCACGTTTGCCTTGCCCAAACGGCAAAGGACCAGCGGTAATGATCGATCCAAAAATAGAGCAGAACATTCACCGTTTTCTGGCAGAAACACGTCAAGTACTGCTTTAACGCGCTGATTTAAAGTTCCAAAAATCAGTTTGCGGTCACGCATCAGGCCGCGATCCTCGAGCCGTAACGACGTGACGGATTGCGCAAAGCATCAATGCAAAGAATAATCAAACAACTCCTCCCGCAACTCAAAACTGCATGCCTCCCAAAATTGCTGTGCAATCAGATTGTCGCGCTTGACCAGACAATGCACTTTATGAACATCTTCTCGCTTGATCGCACTCACGGCCGCATTCACTAATCGGGAGCCTATGCCTCTCTCACGGTAATCTGGCTTGACGGCCATGTGATAGAGATGGCCTCGCCATCCATCATGACCAGCAAGTAAGGCGCCGATCAAGCGCGTACCCGCATAGGCGGCATAGTTGCAGGTTGGATTCCTGTGTAAAAATGTTGCCAATGCTTCGGGGGTATCCGTTTGCCGCACATCAATACAGCCGGCTGCTTCCCATAGCTTCATCAGCTTAGGATAGTCACTTTCATGTATTGGTTGGAGGTGAATCGGTAGTTTCATCAATCACCCGCCTAGTTATTAAGGGGCATGCGGGCAATTTGCTCAGGAGTGCCGTATTGCTGCACATAGTCCCGAATCATCTGCCGCACGACCTGTGATGGCGTCAAATCACGCATAGCGCAGATTTCCTCAAAGATTTGTTTCTTGGTTGGGTCGATCAGCAGCGTGAGTCTGGCGGTACGGTTTTCCATAAGCATAATTTCATTTAATGAT
Source organism: Methylotenera sp. UBA6020 (assembly GCA_002429455.1). Taxonomy (GTDB): domain Bacteria; phylum Pseudomonadota; class Gammaproteobacteria; order Burkholderiales; family Methylophilaceae; genus Methylotenera. Next base: position 9,431 of record DIZU01000029.1, read on the forward strand.
AATAATATGTTAATACAATTAACACTTAACCACAAATCTAATCGTTAACCCATGATTGCTATTCTCGAAGCTAAATATATAGATATGCTGATTAATAAACACCAGATTAACAATATCCTGACGGTATAATCGTTGGAATTATTAACGTAGCGTAAAGTCAGATTGACGGCAGTTCAGTTCAGCCCGTATCATCACCCCCTATGAAAATCCCAAAAAGACTTGAACCGCTGATCGAAGATGGCTTGATCGATGATGTGATCCGCCAACTCATGAGTGGCAAGGAAGCAACTGTCTTCGTCGTGCGTTGCGGAGACGAGGTGCGTTGCGCCAAGGTTTACAAAGAGGCCAACAAGCGCAGCTTTCGCCAGAGTGTGGACTACAGCGAGGGCCGCAAAGTGAAAAACAGTCGCCAGTCCCGTGCGATGGCGAAGGGTTCAAAATACGGCAGGCAAGCTCAGGAAGAAGCCTGGAAAAATGCCGAAGTCGATGCCTTGTACCGTCTTGCCGCTGCCGGTGTGCGTGTGCCTACGCCGTATAATTTTTACGAAGGGGTATTGCTGATGGAGTTGGTGACCGACGCGCACGGCAATGCGGCCCCGAGATTGAACGATGTGGAATTTACCGCAGAGGATGCGCATATACAGCATCAGGCATTGCTTAGGGAGGTGGTGCGCATGTTGTGCGCTGGCATCGTGCATGGCGATCTTTCGGAATTCAACATCCTGCTAGGCAGCGAAGGCCCGGTCATTATTGATCTGCCACAAGCGGTGGATGCCGCAGGCAACAACCGCGCCAGCAGTATGCTAGAGCGGGATGTGGCTAACCTGAC
>DIZU01000029.1:10401-20442 GCA_002429455.1 Methylotenera sp. UBA6020
CTTGTGGTTGCTTAGACCCATGGAAACGGTGATCAGTATGTCACCGTTGGCGCAGCGACCAATTCACCAATTTCCTGATCAGCCATACAACCAATAGGCAACTCAGGGCGCCGGCCACCACATCAGCAGGGAAGTGAGCGCCTAAACTAATGCGCGACAACCCCACCCATAGCACAAAAGCCAACGCCACGTAGCGCCAATAACGGTTGAGCGCTGGCCAAAGGCTGGCGGCGATTAGCGTGGCAAAAGAAGTGTGTCCACTCGGCAGGCTGTGTTGCAAATTGAGCTCTGGGCTGCCCACCAGATGCACACTGCCTAACGGCAAGGCCAGCGGCGGGCGTGGAAAGGCAAACCAGTTCTTGAGTAGGCCTATCATAGCGCCATCTAACAGGTTCCCTAACGCGAAAACGGCAATGACACCGAACCATAGCTGCAGCGAACTTTTATCTTTGTTGTGCACAGCGAAAAGTGCCAGCAGCACCAGCAAGCCAAGATAAACGATGAAATTGCTGTGTTCTGCTAATTGCGAACCTAACAGCATAAATCGATCCAGCGCATCGCAATGCAACGCATTGATTAGCTGAAACAACCAGACATTGAATCCACCCCAGTCGTAGAATATGGCTCTCATGCCAGCCATGCCATGACGGCAAGCAGTAACCCGCCAGCAGCACTGCCCATGGCCAATCCAAATAACCAGCGACGGCGCGTCAGCACGGTAATCGAGGCTAGTGAGATGGCGATCTGGATCAGTGTCATGGCCTGAGCTAAGCGGTGGTGGGGATGCATGGCTAGCTCACTATTTTCATCGGCCTTGTGCGACTCTTGATCCAACTGCTCAGCTTTTTGTTTGATGTCCTTCTTTTCCTTTTCATACTTATCTACCTGAGTGCGATAGAACTCAACCCTATCCTTAGGCGCCAGATCGGTCGCCAGCTCCATCAGGTGCTGCTTTGAGCTCTTGGCCTGATAGTAACCCCATTGGTCGGAAGCCTGCGCCTTTTTCAGCACAGCTTCGTTTTTGTAAAGCATAGCCTCATTCTGGGTGGCGCCTCCTTGGTAGCTGACGATTGCGCCAGCTGTGGCCAGAATTGCCGTAAATATAGCCACATACTGGGCTAGGCCAGCACCTTCATGTTGGGCTGCATGCTCCACAGCATGATCGTGGGGGCCGTGCACATGGAAACCGTCTTCAGACATGCGAGATACTCCGTTACAAAAAAATAGCTCAAAGATACCACACTGTTGACGCGCCTCAAACCGTCCTCTGCCCATTTTTAATCTAACTGCAATGGCCGATGTCGAGGAGTCATGCAACGGAAATTATCGTGCGCAGCTTATCTTAAGCCGACTCAATTCAACTTGCGGCTTGAATCTTAGGCGAGTCCAAGGGACCGTAGTTTGCGGTAAAGGGTATTGCGGCTAATGCCAAGCTGGCGTGCTACCGCAGAAATGTTTCCTGATTGGGCTTGCATGGCTAAACGTATGGCGTCTGCCGCCAAATCACCTAAAACCACTGCTTTGGCTTGACTAGGTAGTTGAACGTCACTTTGGTCAGATGTATGCATTTCATCGGTAAAGTCCTGTGTGAGATGGATGTCGCTGATAGGCGTCCCATCCGCCAGTGCCAGTGCGGTGCGCAGCACATTATGCAGTTGACGGATATTACCTGGCCAAGTGTGCTTTTTAAATATTGCCATCACTGCCGGGGTGATCTCAACTTGATGTGCCTGTTCAATTTGCAGAATCATATTGATCAGCGCGGACAAGTCCGAGCGCTGCCGCAGTGGCGGCAATGTCACGCTCAGCCCATTGATGCGGTAATAAAGGTCGCTACGGAATTCTCCGCTTGCCACTTTTTCACGCAGCTTCAGGTTGGTAGCGCTAATCAATGCAAAATTGACGGCTTTGGATTTGCTGCTGCCCAACGGGGTGACTGTGCGCTCTTGAAGCACCCGTAGCAATCGGGCCTGCAAGGCAAGCGGCATGTCGCCGATTTCATCCAGAAACAAAGTGCCGCCATCGGCTTGCTCTATCTTGCCCAGGCTACCTTTGCGTTTGGCGCCAGTGAATGCGCCTTCTTCGTAGCCAAACAACTCAGACTCAATCAAGCCATCAGGCAGCGCAGCGCAATTGACGGCCACCCAAGGGCCTTGGTGCTGGGCGCTGGCCTCGTGAATTGCGCGTGCAAACAGCTCCTTGCCTACGCCGGTTTCGCCTTGTATGAGTATTGGAATATCGCGTGACAGCACCTGTTTGATTTGCTGAATGGCGCGTGCAATTTGTGCATCGCCACTGTTCAGCATGTCTAGATTGGCGGCACTGGTTCTTTTGATAACTGGCGGGCGGAGTGAGCGAGGTTGATGCTTTTTAGCTAAAGACTCCACTTGCGCGTAAATGCGGGCACCATTACTCAGCCTCAATGGAAATATCAGTTTGTCCCCGCTGGCTACGTGGCCTAACAAGATCGCAAGCGGCATATCGAATAACTGGTTGTAATGTAGCTGCTGGCCGCGGGTCGCCAGCTCCTGCAGATTCAGGCTAAGCTGGAATTGCCCGCTACGATTGGTGGCAACAAGCTGACCGTCATCGGCAAACATGGCAATGCCTTCCCACAGCGTACCAATAAATTCCGGACGTGCGTGAAAGTGTAAGGCGATATCACTTTCGTAGCCGGCGCGAAACAGGCGATTCTCGATCATTTGCGCAGCCATTTTCACCAGCGCCAGCGTATGCTGCTGCGGCATATTAAAATCGTTAGAAACATCCAGTGTCGCAAGCAGCTCATTTTTAGCGCCAAAGACAGGCACCGCAGAGCAACTCAGTGAGTGATGATGTGCCATGAAATGTTCGGCACCCTGCACGGTCATGGCCGACTGTTCAACCAGCGCGGTGCCGATTGCGTTGGTACCGCGGTGGTCCTCGTGCCAGGAGACGCCGGGCGATAGCGCTATGCGTTGTTCTTGGTTGAGAAAATGCTGGTCACCCAGGCTATGCAGAATGACACCCTGATCATCAGTCAATAGCACGATGCTGCGCGTATGCGATATCTGTTCGTTGAGGGTTTCCATTTCTGGTCGTGCATGGGCAAGCAGCATGTGGTTCTGTTCGCGCTTGCGCGCCAGTTCCTTGGCCGTCACCACTTCTACCTCGCGCGGCGCATTGGCATCAATGCCGCTGGCGAGACAGCGCCGCCAGGAGCGTTCGATAGCTTCCGCAATAGCCCCTTGCTGTACATCGCCATTGGTAAGGAATTCTTTTCTGGCCTGCAATATCGTTGGGGCGTTATTTAGTGGGGAATCTTTCATTTATCTGGCTTAAGCATCTCTAATCAAGTGAACAACTGTCACGTAACAACTGTGCCGTTCTGGCACAGTGCAAAAATTTAAACTCAGTTAATGCCAAGCCTGAAAAAATTGCATTAAAAAAATAATGGATTGATTTTAATGGGTTTTATCAGCCAATTCAGGATTTTTTCCATGTTGGCATATCAATTGCAATGTTAGCACTGTTAGATATATCGCAGCACATTCATAACGCAGCAGTATATGAATTTAATAAGCCCATTATTTTAATAACAATTTTATATTTTTGGAGATGCAGCATGGATCATCAATTTAAACTCGCTTTTGGCGCAAGAGTAGCTTTGGGTGCGGGCCTACTTGGCATGTTGTGCAGCACGGCCTTTGCCAGCGATGAATTATCAAAACTCATGCAGGATGACAATCAATGGGCTCACCCTCGCAAAGACTACAGCAACACTGGATACAGTCGCCTTGCTCAAGTCAATAAGGGTAACGTTAAGAACTTAAAGCTTGCCTGGACGTTCTCAACCGGTGTTAATCGCGGTCATGAAGGTGCGCCACTAGTCATCAACGACATCATGTATATACATACGGCTTTTCCGAACAACGTATATGCGCTGGATCTTAACGACAACCAGAAAATCCTCTGGTCCTACTTCCCCAAGCAGGATGCCTCCATACAAGCATTGCTTTGCTGCGACAATGTAAATAGAGGTTTGGGTTATGGCGATGGTAAGATTTTCTTGCAACAAAACGATGGCACACTGGTTGCACTGGATGCTAAGACGGGTAATAAAGTCTGGGATACCAAAGTGACTGACAGCAAAGCTGGGGCGTCCAATACCAACGCGCCACACGTCATTAAAGACAAGGTCATTACCGGTTGCTCAGGTGGCGAATTTGGCGTTCGTTGCTATATTTCGGCCTACAACATCAAGGATGGCGCTTTGGTCTGGCGTGCTTACAGCACCGGATCGGACAAAGATGCTTTGATCGGTGCAGATTTTAACAAGGATAACCCGCATTACAGCGCTCAGTCTGTCTATGAAGATGTGAACGGCGGTAATAAAGTAGGCGGTTCGTTCAAAGCGCTAAGCAAGGATCAACTCAAATTCCCCGAGGCTGACTTAGGTATAAAAACCTGGCTTAAGCCACAGGCCAGAAAAGATGGCTGGCAAACCGGTGGCGGCCCGACTTGGGGATGGTATTCTTACGATCCGAAATTGAATCTGATGTACTACGGTACTGGCAATCCTGGCACCTGGAATCCCGATGTGCGGCCTGGTGATAACAAATGGTCCATGACGATTTTCGCTCGCGATGTGGATACCGGTATGGCCAAGTGGGGTTACCAAATGACGCCGCATGATGAGTGGGACTATGACGGCATGAATGAAATCGTGCTATGGGATATGCAAGGCAAAAAGTTGGCTACCCATTTCGACCGTAACGGCTTCGGTTACACTTTTGATCGTACTAATGGCAGCCTGCTGGTGGCTAAGAAGATGAACCCGTTTGTGAACTGGGCAACCAGCATCGATCTTAAATCTGGCGTGCCGAATAAGGATCCAAAGTACTCCACACATCAGGATTACAACGCAAAAGGCATTTGCCCGTCTGCGCTGGGTGTGAAGGATGAACAGCCTTCCGCATTCTCACCAAAAACCAAACTATTTTATGTGCCGCTTAACCATGTATGCATGACTTACGAACCAGTAGAGTCTAAATATGTAGCAGGGCAGCCATGGGTTGGCTCAACCTTAACCATGTTTGCCGGTCCTGAAGGCGTGATGGGTGGATTCATGGCTTGGGACGGTATAAAAGGAAAATCGCAGTGGTATAACAAAGAGAAGTTCTCCGCTTGGGGTGGTGCATTAGTCACGGCATCTGACCTCGTGTTCTACGGTACGCTTGATCGTTGGCTCAAAGGTGTAGATGCCAATACTGGTAAAGAGTTATGGAAATTCCAGGTAGGTTCTGGCGTGGTCGGTAATGTGATCACGTACGGCCATAAAGGTAAGCAATACGTGGGTGTTCTCTCTGGCATAGGTGGCTGGGCTGGTGTGGCCATGAATATGGGCATGACTAACGAAACAGATGGTTTGGGTGCAGCAGGGGGTTACAAGGAGCTGGTTAAATACAATGCTGCTCCTGGCGGCGGCGCAATGAACGTATTTAGCCTGTAATTCTCCAGTTCACCTACAACATAGAAAAGGATCTTGCATGAAAACAGTACTAATAATGACATTTTTCTCTAGTGTGCTGATGTTGAGTTTCCAGGCTGCGAATGCAACTGACTCAGCAGAGGCGCTTGCACAAAAGAGCGGATGTTTAAACTGCCATAGCGTACAAGCTGCAATCCTGGGCCCGGCCTACAAAGATGTTGCCAAGAAATACAAGGGCGACAACGGCGCGGAAGCGCGACTGGTAGCTAAGGTGAAAGCTGGCGGTAGCGGGGTCTGGGGCAAGATGCCTATGCCGGCAAACAGCCCGCAGGTAAAAGACGATGACATTAAAACCGTTGTGAAATGGGTTCTGTCACTTGGGTAGTTGCTACTGAGTCTTTAGCTGAAAAAGAGCCAATCATTAGGGTTGGCTCTTTTTTTATTTACTACGTAGATTTATCGCTGATTTTGACCAATCAAAGATCGCATAATTATCTATGCTTCCAAGTTTGATACTTTTTGCTGCGCCCGAGACGATGAAACTTGGCTATTGGAACATCAAGTTGAATTGTTCTTTGCTAAAGTACACAATGCTGAATATGAAACTTGTAACCATCACTATTCTCGCTGTTGCTGCACTGTCAGCTTTCTCCGCAAACGCTGGAGAAATAGACTCCACAGCCGTTATTACTGCACATAACAAATGGCGTGCCGAAGTAGGCGTTACTGACAAGCTGCGTTATTCACCAGCTTTGGCAGCGACAGCCCAAGCTTGGGCTGACCACTTAAAACAAACCAATCATTGCCAGATGCGTCACAGCAAGCCGGATGGCCTGTACGGTGAAAACCTTTTCTGGGGCAGTGCGATGTCATGGTCTGATGGTCGCAAGGAGTTGCAAAAGGTGTCGTCTAAGCAAGTGGTGGATAGTTGGGGTAGTGAGAGGGCAGATTACGACTACGCTAGCAATTACTGCGCATCGGGTAAAATGTGTGGACATTACACGCAAATGGTTTGGCGCAGCACCACAACCGTTGGCTGTGGCATGGCCGTGTGCGAGGATACTCAGGAGCAGGTATGGGCATGCCAATATCTGCCAGCTGGAAATTGGATAGGCAGCAAGCCCTACTGAACGGTTGCTTGCTAGCGGATGCGTAATGGACTTTACGTTGGGGTCAGTTATTGTCAAGCCGACATTCACCAACAATAAACTCATATCTGCTAAACTTTCTAGTGTGGGTTAAAGATAATATTCATCAGGTTGCCTACTTGACTTAGGGCGTTACCAAAGGGGATAACAAACTTTGAGGCTAACTCAGCATAGCCATATTCTGAACTTACTCGGTTATATGCTCTCCCAAAGCTGTGTGTATTTTTTAGTAAGGCTTATGCAATATCGCCAGATGGATTAGCAGGCTACACATGTTCCGTCCTTTTTTTTGCAGAAATATTGAGATCACCGCATGAAACATCCTCTATTTGAGCGTCTGGGCGACAGGTACCCATCCTGTCTCGAAGAGCGCTTTGATCGCATACTTCTCAAGATTGAGCAATTATGGGATTCTCCCGAGATTGAAGATTACTTCTGTGACCTGATTCTTGACAAGCGTGGCGGGCGTCAAGGATTCCCCAAGGATGTGATGGACGACATCCTGCAGTTAAGGGATTTACGTGAATCAGAAACAATACGCAGAGGCGAGTGCAAAGACGATGCTATATACGAACTAGAGCGCCGTGGCATCAGCTTTAACAAGGATCAGTTTTTAAAAGCGCTCTTGGATGGAGATAAAGAACTGATTGACCTTTTCGTGCGCTCCAACTTCAATATTCATACTGAGGATGCTCAAGGTACCCCGGCTATCCTGATTGCCATGAAGAAAGGCTATACCGTCATCGGACAGATTCTTTTAAATGCAGGGGCGGATGTAAATGCCCGAGACCGGATAGGAATAACCCCGCTTCTGTTGGCTTGTGGAAAATCAACGCAAGGTTACAAAGAAATCGCAGAAATGCTAATCAAGAAGGGAGCCGTCATTAACATTCGTGACAGGCTCGGTTATACGCCGCTACTCCTCGCACTTTCTGGTGGTATGGCCGGAATTGCAGAGTTACTTATCGAGAGAGGTGCTGATGTCTACGCAAAAACCAGAAGCGGAGAAACCGCCTTATTTTTAGCAGAAAAGGCTGGAAATGCCAGAGTCGCAGAGTTGTTGCGCATGAAGTATCAGCAACGCTTGCACCCGTCGACTTAATTAATTAGTTGGGTCAGCATGGTTAGCTCTAGCTATTGAAAGGTGACTGGGTTGCTAAGTGGCGGTTTGCCTGTAGGAGGTCTAATAGGCGTTGACCGGCCAATATATGACATTCCGGATGAGGTAATACCGCGTTTCATCCTGATTTAGAATATAAAAAAGGGCAGATTAATCTGCCCTTTTTAACGGGTTTAATTTAATTGGAATCAAACCTTACTGCTGTAATATTATTTACCTGTTAGAGCTGCCGGTGCTGCATCTGGTGCTGCTTTAACTACTTTTTTAGCAGCATGTTTACGGTGATGTTTTTTTACAGCTTTTGTCGGTGTAGCTTTAGTTGCTGTCACTTCTGTTTTGGCCGGTTCAGCCGCTTTTACAGCTTCTGTTTTGGCCGGTTCAGCTGGTTTAACTGCATCAGCTGCAAATGCAGCAGTACCTAAAGATAATGCGAATGCGCCAGCGAATAATGTAGCTAAAAATTTGTTCATTTCAATCTCCAAAAGTTAAGTTAAAGTAAATCTAGTGCAAAGTGTATCTTGGTTGAGATTTGTTAAAAACTTCATCAGTCACCATGGAATCCATCTTATAGCGTGAAGCTGACGTCAACCTGACAACATTGACTTTGTGATTGATTTTATATTTTGTTACATAGATGATAAAACGAGTTATATGATTGATTTAAAATCTTCAATTCCCGTTAGCTGACGTTGGAAATAGGAGCTTTCGACCCAACTGAGACGTTCGCTTAATTTAACTTACTGACGGCTAAAATCCCCATTGCGGCCATCCAGCCATGAAAATTCATAGGCAGCAGCGTGCCCGAATGAGACCTTCGCTATTTAAATCTAGAATGCAAAACGGAAGCCTAAGCTTCCGTCACAGTATTGCTCATCCGCTATCTGTTTTACACTTTGCGTCTACGAGCTGTAAAACCAATTAAACCAAGCCCCATTAGCATCATTCCGTAAGTTGCTGGCTCGGGAACGGGCGTTGTGTAACCACTGAAGCCAGAGCTACCAAAGTCATTAGATTCGTTACCGACGAAATTATTGGTTATGGTGTTGGTATCCATAGTCACAGCACCATTGAGCGCAATGGCTCTACCTCCTAATATCTCCGCACCCGTGGTTAGGGTAATGCTCTGATCCGCGAGAATATTGCCTGCGAATTGCGTGTTAGTGCCAAGCGTCGCAGAACTGCCGACCTGCCAATACACACCATTATTTACACCACCATTTAGCACATTGACAACCGAGTTGTTTGCAGTCGTTAGCGTGCTGCCTATCTGGAATATGAAGAGTGCATTGGGATTGTTTAAAGCATCGAGGGTAAGTGTACCCGTTAATGGGGCTGACGAAGAAAAGAAATAGACACCTGGATTGAGGGTGAGTCCACCAAGATCCTGACCAGTCAGGTTGCTTGTGACCGATTGACCAGCCAGAAAATTGTAAGCACTATGGGCATCAATTTGAGCCTGCTGCGCGACTGCATCAGTTTGGTGTACCGTTCCAGTAAGAGTGATGCTTCCCATGCCCGTCATCGAAGTGCCTGGGTAAACACCCATATCCCCTGTGATGGTGGTCGAGCCCGTATTGGTTACAGTTGAAGCACCCAATACTGCAAAGTTTTGTGTTGAACCTAGGAATGGTGTAGCCAACGCTGGAACCGCAACGTAGAGAAATCCTATCATTACCAATGCAAGTTTAAAAAATAATTTTGCGGTTTTCATTACATGTACTCCTTCAATATTTATTCGTTATAAATCATAATTGACGAAGATACTTGGCTAAACAGAAGCAGTAACATCCTAACCGCTTTAACCAACACCTTGCCGTATCTCAAAATCTCCTGAAACCTCAAGTAATTTAAGAACAAGCATAGTGAAGACTTGATTAGTTGTATGTGTGGTAGAGAACATACCAACTAGTATTTTTGAAACATCTGGTTGCTGATTAATGTAATTTAGCAATTTATCTTTCAGTAGCAATGCAGCATTTACAGAAGCTTACGCTAATCATTACCACTGGCTTCGTGTGCTCATACTGGATCATGCTGAGGCTGGTGGCGTTCTTGGTTCCATAGAGTGAGAAAGTTTTTAAAAATACCTGACGACTCGACGTATCCGACGCTCAACTGTTTTCAGAGTGCTTGTGTTGCATGGAATGGCGACGAGTCGTCGGGTGCGTCGATTGTTTTGCGAAATATCTCGAAAGCGGCCATTTTAAAAATTCAAGTTAGGATTTGTTCTGGCGCAAGTTCAGCTACCAAGAGTCATTTGCCAATTAAGAATGTGTGACGGCTAATGGCCGAGAGTGTCGAAC
>DIZU01000029.1:20623-21395 GCA_002429455.1 Methylotenera sp. UBA6020
GAGGTTGAAGAAACCAGCCACGCCGGTTCTGCAGTCCCTATTGACCGAATGGTTAGGCGTTCCCATCTCGCTCGCGATCCAATTTGAGTTTCATTTTGCGCATTTCGGCATGATTAACATAAATCCCATCACGCATTTGCTCTTTAAAGAAATCTGCCATTCCACCGGGATACCGAATGCTCGCATTTAGTTCTGCGATTTGCATACATGTCAAACAGCGTCCGACATTTGCCACGCAAACAGCGATCATAGTTGCCAGTATCTTTCAAAAAAACCATAGAACGACAAGGGCTTGTCAGTTATTCCACTGCTGCTGAAATGCAGACTACGTGGAAAGTTCAGCGCGCTGTTTGACATCTATGAAACCTGTTTTCGGCCAAAGCCTTCGCTTTACTACGATAATCTGCCGCTATTATGTTCTCTTCTTTTCCTGCAGAAAATCCGTGAACGCCTCGTTTGTTGAATAAGCCTATATTATTGTTCGTTACCGCACAGACCGGCGGCAACCTTAAGTTCAATCTGAATTATTCAAAGGGCAAGCCTGTTAATTTTGATGAAGGAGTCTGATTATGAACAAGAATCAAGTCAAAGGAGCTCTAAAAGACGTCGCCGGTAAAGTGCAGGAAGAGGTTGGAAAGCTGGTCGGTAGCAAAGAGCAGCAAGTCAAAGGTTTGGGCAAACAAATATCCGGAAATGCCGAAAAAACCTATGGTGATGCAAAGGAAGTAATCAAGGATGCAAACAAGCCTTCCTGAGTCTAGGAGTAAAGGTG
>DIZU01000029.1:21496-24246 GCA_002429455.1 Methylotenera sp. UBA6020
TTGTGGGTTTGGTCCACTATTCAAAACAAAGCATCCGTTAAGTGGGTGCGCATGGAATAGGCGGTTTTAGGATTGTTACGCAAAAAATTCATGCCATAAAGTAATGCATTCAACTTAATTAATATGTGCGTAAGCGTACATAAACCTCAACTATTCAAAATTCGTTACTCAATGTTATTGTTTGTAAAAAAACCTCAATTACGTGCGTTATCAGACGGACAAGCAGCAGCATTAAATTTAGTATTACCCCCACTATTGTTACGGCTCAAATTGATCCTTTGCGTTCAGAAGGAAAGGCCTACGCAAACCTGCTACAACAAGCAGGCATTGTAGTACGTTACAAAAATTATGAAGGCGTAACATATGAGTTTTTCAGCATGGCGGCAGTCGTAGATCAAGCAAAAGAAACCCAACAATTTGTGCAGAAGGTTTAAAAGCCGATTTTGAAACATTGTTTTGGATGAGGCTGTTTTAAATTTTTTGCAATACCATCACCAAAGCAGATGTTCCAAATAGAGATTTCAAAAAAACTGCGGATCATTTAGCTTTACGTTCGTTAGCGAACAGAGCTACAGACTCAAAAGTGCAACACTTTCTATTTCTAAATTAGTTGGGGTTGATTATGGAGTTATCCAATGTAGCAAGTACGGATAATTTGGGTCTTGAACACATTGTGCCAGAAACTTATGCCAATTATTCTCAAGTAAATGCCAATGCAGTTTCTTGGGCTGCCATATTAGCAGGAGCTACTGCCGCCGCCGCCTTATCTTTAATTCTATTGCTACTGGGCGTAGGGTTAGGTTTATCATCAGTTTCTCCTTGGGCTCACAAAGGCGTTAGTGCATCTACATTTGGTGTATCTACGATTGTTTGGTTGACCGTCACACAAATTCTTGCAGCGGGGATGGGTGGTTATCTGGCTGGCAGGCTTAGGGTGAAATGGACTGGTGTGCATGTAGATGAGGTCTACTTCCGTGATACTGCTCATGGTTTCTTAGCTTGGGCAGTTGCATCGCTAGCTACTGCTGCTCTACTTACTTCCGTTATTGGGTCCATCGTTAACGGCGGAGTGCAGGCTGCAGCTAGCTTAGCCGGTGGTGCCGCGAATACCAATATGACAGCGGGTGTTACGGCGACTGGGAGTGACATGGGTAAGCCTGATGATGTTAGTGGGTCTGAAGCTGGCGCCATGGGCTACTTCGTTGATTCTCTGTTCCGTAAAGACTCCAATCAGGCTTCTTCAACATCCACAAAAGGCAAAATAATTTCAACTGATACAGCGCAAAAAACAGCTTGCATCTCCGAAGTTACTCGCATCTTTATAAGTTCAATGAGTATGAAAACATTGCCTCCAGCAGATCTAACTTATATTAGTCAATTAGTCTCAAGTCATACTGGTTTGACTCAGCAAGAAGCAGAAAAACGGGTCAATAATATCTATTCCAATATGCAGACTAAGAAACAGAATGCAGAAATAGCTGCGAAAGATGCCGCGGATAAGGCACGTAAAGCTTCAATTTACGCAACCTTGTGGCTGTTTGTTTCACTTCTTATGGGGGCATTCTCGGCAAGCCTTGCAGCTACTTGGGGCGGATGCTGTCGTGATGCTTGATCATATATTTAATTAATCTAACCTTTATTTCTCTCATTAATTCTGGAGACAGTCATGCGTTCATTACTATTATTTTTTCTCGGCATACCTATTCCTATCATTATTCTGATTGCTTTATTCGTACATTAGCGTCATTGAAGACTTGGGTAATTTAACTACCAATGCCTAACTCTGAACATTAACTGAAAGGAAAATACAACATGACGAGCTTGATGTTTAACATTTTCGCTTTGATTAATATTTAAATTTTATGATTCCTTAGGAAACATTATATGAGTAACGAGAAGTCAGTAACTAGCAAAGATGATGCATCATTGATTGGAAATACACAGATAGCCGGGGGTGGAGAACTGCATCAACTTGCTGGTGGCGAGCATTCCGTACTGACTACTAATCAAGGTCTCGGAATTTCCGATAACCAAAACTCACTCAAAGCAAACCCGCTAGGGCCAGTATTATTGGAGGATTTTATACTCCGAGAAAAAATTACACATTTTGATCATGAGCGCATCCCCGAACGTATCGTTCACGCACGTGGTACTGGTGTGCATGGTTATTTTGAGCTGACTCATTCGTTGCAACAATACACAACTGCCAAAATACTCACAGAAGTTGGTGAAAAAACTCCACTTTTTACCCGCATCTCGACTGTCGCAGGTGGATCTGGTTCTGTCGATACGCCACGTGATGTGCGTGGCTTTGCCACCAAGTTTTACACCAAGGAAGGTAATTGGGATTTAGTTGGTAACAATATCCCCGTTTTCTTTATTCAGGACGCTATCAAATTTCCTGATCTTATTCACGCTGTAAAAATGGAGCCTGATCGTGGCTTTCCGCAATCAGCTACAGCGCATGATACCTTTTGGGATTTCATTTCACTAACACCAGAGTCTATGCATATGGTGATGTGGATCATGTCGGACAGAACTATTCCCCGTTCGTTACGAATGATCGAAGGCTTTGGGGTGCATAGCTTTCGGCTGATTAATGGAAAAGGCGATTCAACTTTTGTAAAATTCCATTGGCGCCCGAAACTCGGACTACAGTCAACTATATGGGATGAAGCCGTCAAAATTTCTGGCGCTGACCAAGACTTTATGCGCCGTGATATGTTTGAGGCGATTGAAGCTGGTAATTT